>DALYIB010000008.1:0-28077 GCA_031970595.1 Pseudobdellovibrio sp. | reverse complement strand
AGGGGAAACTTTGGGTGCTAAGGATTTTTTCGTTTTCTAAAAAAGTATACTCAGCGCTACCGCCGCCAATATCCAGCAGAAGGACTCGGGGGTCATTGATGATATTGGATTTAAAGATGGCTTGTTGAATCAATGTGGCTTCGGTGTGTCCGCTGATAATTTGAACTTTAATCTGAGAGGTGGCTTTGATTTTTCGTAAAACAACGGCTTTATTTTTAGCATCGCGCATAGCGCTCGTGGCTAGGGCGATTGAATGACGACATTGGAACTTTTTTTCGAGTTTAGCCATTTTTTTAAACACTTGGATCATCTCAAGAATCATCGCATCTGAAATTTTTCCCAGGCTGAAAACATCCGCTCCCAGCCTGAGCGGTGCGCGAAATTTTTTAAGTGTTGTCCATTGGCCGTGCGGGTTCACTTCAACAATGACCTGTCGAATGGCGTTGGAACCGATATCGATCGAGCTTATACGCATAGAGTAATTTAATCTTTTTTTTAAAATCAAAGCAAGACAGTAATTGTCTTTTCAAGCTATACTGACCACGTATGGAAAGAAATATTGATCATCAAATCGAAGAACTTAAAAAAATGCTTCTTGAAATGGGCGGTTTTGTCGAAAAAGCCCTTTCTGCAGCAATGGATGGATTACTTAAAAAAGATTTAAAAACTTTGGCTTCGGTTCACGAAATTGAAAAAAATGTGAACGAAATGCAAATTAAAATAGATAACTTTTGTTTAAATTTACTGGCTAAGCAAGGACCTGTTGCCAAAGATTTGCGTTTGATCTTGTCTATTATCAAAATTAACACGGATCTCGAGCGTATGGGAGACCAGTGCGTGAATATGGCTTACATTGGTAAGGACTTTATTCAGCGTGGTCAGAACTTGTCTTTGGCAGATATCGAAAGAATGTCTGTTTCGGCTCGGACGATGGTCAAAGGGGCTTTGGATTGCTTTGTGCGTTTGAATTCAGCAGATGCAGAAAATGTGCTTAAAATGGACGATGAGGTCGATGAACTGAAAGACCTGATTTTCAAAAATGGCGTTCAAGCCATCAAAAAAGACCCGATCTTAACAGAATCTTGTCTGGATTTAATTTTTGTAGCCCGTAATCTAGAGCGACTTGGGGATCACGCGACGAATATCGCCGAAGATGTGATCTTTGCGTTTACGGGAAAAGACATCAGACATGGAGCTAATTAATTCAGTACTCATCGTAGAGGACGAACAATCGATTGCCGATTTACTTCGTCTTTCACTAGCAGACTCCTATTTGCGGGATTATAAACTGCAGATTGATCATGTCCTCAGCGCTGAGCAAGCTCGTTTTTTATTGAATCAAAAAAAATACGATTTAGTGATATTGGATTGGATGCTTCCCGGAGAGCAGGGGATTGATTTATTGCGTTCGTTAAAATCGGGATCTTCGGTGATCGAAGCGTCGTTTTTAATGATGACGGCGAAAACGGATCCCGAATCGATCGTGGCTGGTTTAGAAGCGGGTGCTGATGATTATATGACCAAACCATTTGATCTATCGGTATTTAAAGCCCGCGTGAAAAATATTTTATCTCGCAAGTCAGCTTTGAAAACGCAACCTGTTTTACCCGAACGATTTGAATGGATGGGGTTATCCATCGACCTAGCGAAGGTGGAGGTTGTATTGAATAATCAAATGATCCACTTGACCCCTTCTGAATTTAAACTACTAGGTTATTTGCTCCAGTCGCGAGGCAAAGTTTTAACTCGCGATCAATTGATTGATCTGATTCAAGGCCAAGACGTCACGGTGACGGGACGTACAATAGATACGCATGTTTTCGCACTTCGAAAAAAATTAGGCGATTGGGCGCAGCACATTGAAACTATTCGCGGAGTCGGATATCGTGTGACTTCACAATAAGTGAAGGGGCAAGTTTTGTTCATTATCTTGGGCTGTATTGTCAGTTTTGTATTAGCGTATTTTTTGTGTTATTGGATTTTTTTGCAGAAAATCAATCGTCAAATTCACAAAATGCTTATTCTTATGAAAGCTGATGAGTTAAAGCTGGATCGTCCGGATGACGCTTACGAAAAATCAGACGATTTTTTTTCAGATCTCGAGCGAGCAGCCTTTTCTTTGCGTCGCAAATACTTGCGTTTGAAAAAAATTTCCTCAGACGAACGCAAAGCCTACGAGACAGTCTTTTCTGGGCTTACAGAAGGACTTGTGACAGTTGACCAAAATTTAAAAATCTTATCTTTCAATACACGTTTCATTCAGATTTTTAAAAGCAATCCGCAGTTCTTGAAAGGATCGACAACTTTGTATTTACAGGATGTTGTTCGTCGCCCTGAAATTATCGAAGCTTTCAAAAGAATTTTCAGCGAACAAAAAATGATTCAAACGCAGACCGAGGATTTAGATATTTTAATCAATCCCTTGCCCTCCCTCGACGAAAATCAACAATGGGCGATGGGTGTGTTTTATGATTTAACAGAAGTCCGTCGTATTGATAAAATGCGTGTTGATTTTGTAGCAAATGCTTCCCACGAACTGCGAACGCCTCTGACTGTGATTAAGGGTTATTCGGATTTGTTGGCTCAAAAGGTCAAACAAGAACAACCCGATTTGCTGACATTGGTTCAGCCGATTGTGCAGAACTCGCACAGTATGAATTTACTGCTAGAGGATTTGCTCAACCTATCCAAGCTTGAAAGTTCGGCTCTGATTTTGAAAACTGAGTTGTCTGTGCAAGAAATCACCGAAGATATAATCAACGAGTTTGACTCTGTTCTCAGTTTAAATCAAAAACGAATTGTTTGTCGGTTCGAGGCAAAGAATGTTTTTGCAGAAGCTTCGGGGCTCAAGCAAATTATTCGAAATTTATTAAACAATGCGATTCGCTACTCTGGTCCGCAGTCTCCAGTTGTTTATCTCACTTGGACAGAGTCAGACCAAAAAACAATACTCAGTATCAAAGACACAGGGCCGGGTATTCCTTACGAACATCAGCCACGTATCTTTGAAAGATTTTACAGGGTTGATAAGGGTCGTTCTCGGGATCAAGGGGGATCTGGATTAGGTCTTGCCTTGGTGAAACACCAAATGATAAACCACGGTGGACATATCCAATTAAAATCTGCCCCTGGCGAAGGAACTGAGTTTATCTGTGAGTTTGATCGAAAATCTTAATCCAGCTTTTCATGAATATTTCCAATCGATTTATCAAGATCGTTGGCCTCAGATCTTTCAAGCTTTGTTGCAAGAGCCTCAGCATATTCATAGACCGAACCAATTTTATAAGCCATCGGGAACGGTATTGCCGACTTATAAAATGGATCCGGCCAGCCAAATTGTCGCCCAAGCAGTCGACGTTCAGCCGAATGATCGGGTATTGGATATGTGTGCAGCTCCTGGCGGTAAAAGTCTGATTTTAGCAGAAAAATTAGATTCAACAGGCGAACTGATTAGTAATGAGTTTTCAGCCTCTCGAAGAGAGCGTCTGATGCGAGTTTTCAGAGAATATATTCCCCAGGAACAACGACAGAATGTTTTTGTCCAAGGCAAAGACGGGCAGATGTTTGGTATTCGGACGCCTGACTATTTTGACCGAGTGTTGGCCGATGTTCCCTGTTCGGGTGAACGCCACTTGTTAGAAAACAAATCCGAATTTAAAAAGTGGACGTTGAAACGCACTCGAAATTTAGCTGTTCGACAATTTTCTTTGCTTTCGTCAGCTTGGTTGTCGTGCAAAGATGGCGGTAGAATTGTGTACTCGACTTGTTCGATCTCGCCTTTGGAAAATGATGAAGTCATTCGTAAATTAGTCGATCGACGTGGGGTTGAAATTTTATTTCCATACGCTGATTTATTACAAGGTGTTCTCGAGAAAACGGAATTTGGGTATCAAATTTTACCAGACAAAACCGGTTTTGGTCCGATGTATTTTTCCGTCATTGTTAAAAAAAATTAAGCGGACTTTGTTTCAAGGCTTTTCTTATAATCTTGAAGGTTATAAAAACCATAAGTTTTGACGCGATAAATATCGGTGACTTCTTTAATGATTTCTTCTTTGATTTCAGAAGTAAATGCCATGGGTGCATAAGACTGCAAATGCTTCATTTCATCCATCAGTTGGTCGTGAATTCGTTGAATGAATTCCGAGCCCGTTTCGGCCTTATAAAGTGAGTTTAAAAATTCTTCGTCCATCAGCTGTGATATCAAGTGTCGCATGATTGTTTTTTCGTAAACCTCTTGTCGAATCTTGAGTCTGAGCTTAGTCTAATTTTGAAGGTCTTGGTGTTATGAAAAGTCCGCATATTTACGAATTTCAATCTATTGTCCAGCTTTTAGCCGAAGATTTAGAGGGTGCGCAGCTACAGGAAGTTCAATGCACAGCAGATGGTGTAGTTTTAGGGTTTTATCGCTTTTCGCAATCACCTAAAAGTGTTTGGCTAGTCGTCGATTTAGATGTTCAGTTTCCTTTTTTAGGACTATTTGAAACGAACCCCTGGGCTGGACTAAAGTCTGTCAAACCAGTGGGGTTATTTTTAAATTCACATTTTAAAAACAGGAACATTTATTCGATCCAAATCCTCGAGGATATGGGCCGAGTGATGCGAATTTATTTTTCTAGTCAGCTAGATTTTTACATCGAAATTCGATTGATTCCCAAACAGCCGAATCTGATCGCTAAGGCCAATCAAAAACAAATTTCTTGGGACGTTGTTCGTGATTTAGAAGTACAGGATCAAGTGCCTTCGCAGACACAACTGGATGAATCACGCTCTGTGGCTTTTATGAATCAACAATGGTCGGCTCGTCGATCTAAAAATAAAGTTTCTGCCAGCCCGCAAAATGCAGCACAAAGCCCCTATGAAAAATGGATGAAGCAAAAGAAAAAAGATCTCGAAAAAAAACAAAAAGCAATGGCTCTGTTGGATCAGCAAATCCAAACGCCTTTAGTTCAAGTCTATCGAAAAATCGGTGAACATTTGAAGGTCGAAGGTTTTAAAAATTTACCAGTTGAATATACTCAGCATATTGATTTTGAACATAAAGTTTCTTGGAATATCGAAAAGCTCTTTGAAAAGTCCAAAGCTTTGGTGGCCAAAGCTGCCGGCGCTCAGAAAAGAAAATTGGTTCTGCAGCAAGAAATTGATTTAATCTCTGATTTGTCTGAATCCAAGTTCGCTCAAGAACTAGAGCGTCTTAATTTTAAAAAGTCGCAAACTTTGCAAAGAAAACCGACAGACGGGCAGCTGCGTAAAAACGTATTAGATCCCGAGAAGAATATTATCTGTTGGATGGGTAAAAATGCTCAAGAAAATATGAAGTTGTTGCGGTCGTCAAAGCCTTGGGATCTTTGGATTCACTTAAAGGACTACCCCAGTGCTTATGCGATCGTACAACGAAATAAAGATCAAAAAATTTCAGATCAAAGCTTGATCCAATCTGCAACTTGGCTGGCTCAAGAAAGTTTTAAATCCAAAAAAAATGTTGACGGCCTTAAATTGGCGGTTGTCATTGTTGAATGTCGTCATGTGAAACCCATCAAAGGGGATAAGCTAGGGCGCGTTACATATCATCACCCCCGAGAGCTATTGATTACAGTTTAGTTTTTGATATGATTATTCATCGGTAACAACGGAGTGTCGCTGATGATTGAAGTTAAAAATTTATCTAAAAATTATGGTGATCGCGCTGCTATACGCAGTTTGAATTTCAAAATCGAAAAAGGGGATGTTGTCGGACTTTTAGGTCCTAACGGAGCCGGCAAATCGACAACGATGAAAATTTTGACGGGCTATATGTCCCCCAGTTCAGGAACAGCCTTGGTGGGTGGTGTCGATGTCTTTGAACAACCTTTGGAAGTCAAAAAAAAGATAGGTTACTTACCTGAAAACCCACCGCTGTATCTGGATATGGTTGTCGAAGACTATCTCGGATACGTCGCTCAGCTTAAAAAAGTTCCACAAGTTCAAATCAAAAAAAATATTGAAAAATCTTTGATTAAGACACAATTACTGTCTGTTCGCAAAAGACTGATCCGTAACTTGTCGAAAGGTTTTAAGCAACGTGTAGGTATTGCACAAGCATTGGTGTCAGATCCAGAAATTTTAGTTTTGGATGAACCCACTGTGGGGCTGGATCCTAAACAAGTCGCTGAAATTCGTCAGCTGATCAATGAATTAAAAGGGTCACATACAATCATTCTTTCAACTCATATTTTGTCTGAAGTTCAAGCGACATGTAATAAAGTGATTATTATTCACCAAGGTCAAATTGTCGCACAAGATTCTATCGAGCAAATTGAAAAGGCTCATCAGTCACAAAATCATGTGCAAGTTCAAATTAAAACAGAGGGTGATTTCGCCGAACAGGTAAAGAAAATAGCCGGAGTAGATAAAGTAGATAAAATTTCGAATGGCCGCTTTCACGTTCATTTTCAAGGGGAAAATAATGTGATCGAAAATATTGCTCAGTTGATAGTGAATCAATCTTATGGATTGCAAGAGATTAGCTTACAGAAAAATCAACTAGAAGATGTTTTTCTTAAATTGACTTATGGTCAACAGGAGTCAGTATGATCGCCGTCGTTTTTAAAAAAGAATTTTTTGGTTTTTTTAAAAGCCCACTTTTTTACTTGGTGGCTTTTTTATCGACCATTTTATTGAGTATTACTTTTTCAATGGGATTGCAGAATTTTGCAACTTCGCTGACTAATTCTATGTTTCAGTTTGCAGTGCCACCGCAGCAATTAAACATTCATTACGCTGTTTTCTTGCAACACCTCTCGTTTTTAAATTTAATGTTTATGTTTTTTATACCAGCGTTGGCGATGCGCTTATTATCAGAAGAGAAAAAAAGTCGAACTTTTGACTTGCTGTTGACGTCGCCTTTAACTTCAATGGATATCGTTTTGGGTAAATTCTTGGCGCTATTTTCTGTGGCCTTTGCGATCACTGGTATAGCGGCAGTTTATTTTATACTCAGCCGTCGAATGTTTGAATTCACTTGGGCTCCGACGCTGATTGCGACACTGGGTATTTTATTTGTAGCTGCAGTTTATTCAGCAGTTAGTTTGTTCGCTTCTAGCTTGACTGAAAACACGATGATTTCATTGGCATTGGGGATTGTTTTTAATATTTCATTATGGATCATTGGTGGTTTAGCAGACCTATTCGATGGCCCCATTGCGAAACCTATATTTGATCAAATTTCGATGAATAATCATTTACAGTCGATGATCGAAGGTGTGATCAAAACAAATGGACTCGTCTTTTTTATCAGTTTGATCTTTTTATTTTGTTTCTTGACCGAGAGAGTTGTTGAATCTTCTCGATGGAGAGCCTAGTTATGAATGCTAAAAGTAAAATCATTTTAATTGTAAGCTTTTTGTTGTTGATTTCTTTAACTGGATTGTATTTTGTCATTCAGTCTTGGATGCCTTTTATGTGGTTTTTGGTCGTTCCTGGGTTGTTGGGGATCCTAGCTTGGGTTGGAATGAATCAACGTCTGCTTTTTGATTTTTTCACTTTGAAAACGACCAAGCAGGGCTTCAATATGGGGGCCTTAATTTTGATTGCGTTGGGCTTTTTGGTTGTTTTTAACTTTTTAGCAGTCAAATACAACCACAGTTTTGATTTATCAGTGGCCGGACAGTTTAGTTTATCCGAGCAAAGTAAAAAAATTATTGATTCTTTGGATTCTGATATCGAGATCAAATTTTTTTACAAGGACGGACTCGAAGGAATCGAGAATGCTAAAAAATCTTTTGGGAATATGGTCAGGCTTTACCAAGAACACAGTCCTCGAGTCCATCTTGAATACGTCGAAATGAACACCCGACCTAAATTGACTCAAGAATTTGGCGCGAACAAGGGGTCAGGTGAAGGTTTCGTTTCATATAAGGGGCAAAAAAACAGAATCGAAACTCAGTCTTTTGGTTCGAACCAAGTTTACACAGAGCAAGAATTAACCAATGCTTTGATTAAATCGACTCGCAAAGAAAAAAAGAAGGTTTATTTTTTACAAGGTCATGGTGAAAGATCGTTGGTTGAAGAAAAATCTGAAACAGCCGTGACTTCGTTAAAACAGTTACTCGAAAAAAATTCGATTTTAGTTGAAGAATTAAATCTGGTTACAAAAACAGCGGTCCCGTCAGATGCGAATGCGGTGTTGATTTTAAATCCTCTGACAGAAATCCAAAAATTTGAATTAGCCGCTATCAGTAATTATTTAAAAGCAGGTGGATCAGTCGTTATTACAATTGATCGAAATATCAATAAAAGTATCGAAACATTTCTTGAAATATTTGGAATTAAACCACGAACTGATCTGATCTTTAACATTTTAAATTCACCGATGGGTCAAGTTGTAAACGCGCAACAGCCAACGGCCGTAGTTCATTATTCGGCGGTCAGTGATATTACAAAAATGTTCACTATGAATAACTCGACCGTTTATGTTCACCCTCGTGCTTTCGATGTTCTGAGCATTCCAACGACGATGAAAGCTGAGGTCCTTGTCAAAACGCCCGAAGCCTCAGTTGCGCTACAGTCGGTTGAAAGTTCTGATTACAAAGGTCAGCCTCAATCCTATAATTTAGCCTACGATATCACAGGTCAGCTTGAAGACAAAAATGATAAAGCTATGCGCCTTGTTGTTTATGGCGATACGGATTTTCTTTCAAATCAGTTTATTTATCAGAATTCTAACAAGGATTTGATTTTAAATACGGTTTCTTCGTTGATCAAGGAAACCGATTTGGTTTCTATTTCAGCTAAACAGCCACAAGCTACAAAAATGATTATGACTGTTCCGGATTTCAATCAATATTTTAAATTTATTGTGGTGGGGATATTTATTCCAATCCCATTTATTTTTTTAGTGATCAGCTTGATTATTTGGTTACGTCGACGTCATGCATAGGAAGCAAAAATGAAAATGAAATGGACTTTGGGAGCTGCGGCTGCATTAGTTATTGTAGGATCAGCTGTTTATTATAATGAAACTGTTCAACAGAAAAACAAAGCCGAAGCCGAGCTATTGAGTCATCGAATTTTGACTTTGCAACGGCCAGACATAAACTTGGTTAAAATCGAATCCGATAATAACTTAGTTACTCTGCAAAAAATAAATGATCGGTGGGCTTTACTAGAGCCCATTCAAGATGATGCGGATAATGTTTATATTGATAAAATTATTGACCAAGTATTTGATGATAAAACACAGAAAGTTCAAACACAGGACAATGTCAAACTTGAAGAATATGGACTTGATAAGCCAGCTGTGACGATTACATTAAAAAGTGCAAATGGACAATCCCAAAGAATTTTTGTCAGTAAAGAAAAGAATTTTGAAAATATGCACTTTATGAAATCTGAGTCAGTGAATCATGTTTTCATTGGCAGTCCGATTTGGTTCAGTTCATTTCAAGGACCTGTGACGTTGTTCCGTGAAAAAAAATTATATCGTTCTCCGGTAGCCGACATTCAGAAAGTGCGAATTCGTTCACTGAATGAGGTATTTAATTTGGTTAAAAATAACGGACAGTGGGTTTTGCAAGAAAATCCCGATTTTGTCCTAGATCAAAATATTATACGTGCCAAAATCAAAGAGTTAGCCGAAATGTCGATTGAAAACTATTTGCAAGAAGGCGAGCCTTCAGCAAAAGACCTTGAAAAAATGGGATTAAAAAAAGCTCCTGTTGAAATCGAGTTCGAAGGCAAACAGCATAGCTGGCAGGTTGTTTTAAATTTAGACGATAAGGACCATGCTTTATATGGTTTGACTTCAAAGCCGAGCTTTTTAATCCAGCTTCCAATCGCGAAATGGGAGGCTTTTGCAAACCTTAGATCGGATCAATTCAGAGATCGTATTTCGATCATGACGTTTAACAAGAACGATGTGTCTAAGGTCTATTCTAAAGTGGATGGTAAAGTGACAGAGTTTGAAAATGCTCAGCAAACTTGGAAACTGAATTCCGCATTACCAGCAGATTCCGAATTTGTTCCGACTGAGGCCGAGAAATTAATAGATCAAATTCACGAATTAAAAATTTCCGAATTTGTAACGCCCGAAGAAGCAAAAGCTTTTACAGGTCAGAATATGTTTATTTTAAAATCCAGTTCAGATAGCTTAGTTTTTCAGTTGAACTGGGGCCCACTGATCAAACAAAAGTTTTCCGGAGTTGAAAAAGAAGTTTATCTAGCTCGAACGCAACTATCACAAAATATTTTCGCAATTGATAAGGTCGCCATAGATCAATTGAATTTAGAGCGTCTGTTTACCAAGAAAGAAGTCAAAAATGATCAAAATTAAATCTCCTACTCGAGTGGATTTGGCCGGAGGCACTTTAGATATGTGGCCTTTGTATAATTTTGTAGGTGGGGCTCAAACCATTAATATTGCGATTGATATTTGGACCCAAGCCGAAATAATAGCTAGCTCTGATGTCTGGATTATTGAATCCTTAGACTATCAAAAAAAATGGGAATTTAATCATATCGAAGATTTTTTTGCGGCGATGGATCCCAAGCTTTTCTTGTTTCAAAAGGCATTGCGTCCATTTTATTCCAAGTATCCCGATAAGATGAAAAAATGTTTTCATCTACAAACTCGCTCGGAAAGCCCTATTGGCGGTGGTCTTGGTGGTAGCAGCAGTTTAATGATTTCAATTTTGAAAGCCTTTGCTCAGTGGACAGGGCATGTATTTAAATCGAATCATGAAATTGTGCATTGGGCGCACAATATTGAAAGTGAAATTTTAAATACACCCACCGGGACGCAGGATTATTATCCAGCGGTCAGTGGTGGTTTAAATATTTTAAGCTATCAATTTTCAGGGATCGAACAGCAAACTTTAGATATTCAAGATACGCCGTTTGAAAAATATTTTTTATTAGTGAATACGGGTCGATCACATCATAGTGGTTTGAACAATTTCGAAGTTTTAAAGTCTGCGGTCGAGCAAGATTCCAAAGTTTTAAACGCTTTGAAAGAAATTGCTCAAATCAGTCGTGAGTTTGAAGTTGTAGTTAAAGAAAGAAACTGGAATTTAATTCCTGCACTTTTTCAGCGTGAATTTCAAGCGCGCATTCAATTAACACCTGCTTTTAGTAGTCCAGAAATCGAACGTCTGGCGGATATCAGTATTCACAATGGTGCGGATGCTGTTAAAATATGTGGAGCAGGTGGTGGAGGCTGTGTTCTAGTATGGGTCGATCCAAGCAAACGGGAGTCCGTCGTTCAGGCATGCGAAAAAGAAAAGTTTCAGTGTCTTCCCACAAGACCCGTCGGTCGCGTGTAAAGTCACCTCAGCCACCTACGGTTGGCCAAGTTGTTCGATTTCTAGGGCTTTCATTAGCTGGCGGAAAATCAGACAAAGCTTGTTTGGCCGTCATGGAGTACTATCCTGAAAATCAAAAATTATTTTTGACACGCCTTTTTGAAAAAATTAAATCCGACGAAGAAGTTTCGGGGGATTTAAAAATCCACGAATTGATCCAGCAACACGCCAAAGATTTGAAATACTTGGCTATTGATACGCCGTGGACTTTGCCTCAGTGTTTGACGTGCCAGTTGAAATGTCCGGGTTTTGAAAGTTGCAATCAGCCCCATATTAATTGGATGTGGGATCATCAGAAAAAAAATGCAGCCTTAAAAAAGCCTAAAAAATTATTTACTCCGTATACCCAGCGTTGTATTGAGTTTTATTTTGCGACCGAGCTTGAAGAAAAGTTTCACTTGCATCATGCGATGGGTGCGAACACAGCACCGCTGTTGGCGAGATCTTTGTTTATTCAAAAACGTCTCGACGTAGAAACCATCGAGGTGTATCCGAAACTGTCGATGTGGAGAATGGGACATCACCTGGGTTTGATGAAATCGACATTACGTGATCATCGCGCTGCTTTTGGTGGTGACGAGTCCCGAGCTTTATTTATCCAGGCTTTGAACGAAAAAAATCTGACTTTTATTTATCACCAAGACTCAAAAAGCATGATTGAAAACTCACATGCCTTTGATGCTTTTCTGTGTGCCTTAACAGCCTTTTTAAAATACAAAAACCAAACAGTCGCTCGCCCCAAAGGCTTTCCTTCGAACGAAGGCTGGATTGCTTTTCCGAAAGAGTTGATTGAGTTTTAGCGGGGAATCGACTTTGTATTCGATGATTTTGTTATCGGGTAGATTGGATTTTTTCAGATTGCCAAAAATGATAATAAATAAATACTTTTTATTTAATATCATTCATTTAATATTTATCTGTTTGTCTCAAAGTTACATTCTAGAAAAAAATTATTTATCATGATTAATATCTCCATATTTTAAATTACAATTTCTACATTCTGACTTAAATCCCAAAGGCCATGCAGTTTTACATTTTGGACACTTGAAAAATACACTTTTGAACCATTCAAATCCTATTAAGTATATAAATGGTATACATAATATTCCACCAAATGTTTCTAATTTTAGTTTGGATGTAACAGTAGCTATTAAAGCACAAATGCCGACGTAAATAATAATTTTTCTTAAAGATTTTCTAGCATAGAATGTTTTCATGCGACTTCTTTCCTATTTGCATTTATTGAGCTTAATCGGTGATTTGGGGCCTGCATCTTTTTTGTATCCATAAACAGAGTATCCTCCACCTATTCCAATGCCAGCAGAAAATGAAGGTCCAACACCTGGGCTCCATCCTGCTTCATAGGATCCCCGAATCCCAATTACTGATCCAGATCCGCCTACACCATATTCCTTTCCACCTAAGTCCTCGACTGTTTTAGCAAATGGAACTACAGAAATACTGACGCCAACACCACCTTCAAAACCATATCCGTACTTACCAGTTCCAGAATTAATATCAAAAGGACGAATTACGCTAAATGAATCGAACGGATTTAGTGGATCAAAAACAAAGCCAACAAGACTATTAGATACAGATCCTCCGGCTAAACCTAAAATGCCACCAATTTCGCTCGACAAAACTATTCCAAAGAACCCACTCGGATCCACATAACTCATCGGATTCCCACCGACATAAGCATACAAATTCGTATCACCACCTGCAAATCCGATTGGATCTTTGCTTGTCCATCTGCCAACTGTTGGATCGTAATCACGGGCGCCGAATCTGTATAATTTGGTATCGAAGTCGTACAGACCGCCGGAAAATAAAATAGGTTGAAAATCAGGGTTGGAGTTTTTCATCATGTTCCCGAATTCATCATACTCTATTTCTTGGACGATTTGTTGAGTCGTAGGTTCAATGACATAACGAACTGAACCAAGGCCTGGATCATGTAATATTTTATAAGTGGTGTTGTTATGAATGACGTAACTAGGCGTGTTTTGGGATTCCGGGCCATAGATGTAAATTAACTTGGGTGATTTATTTTCATCCAGGATGGCTGCTAATTTTAATTGATCATACCACAGGTAATATTCTTTGATTTGGCCGTTGATCAGTTTTTTAATTCTTCGGTTTTGAGAATCGACTTTGTATTCGATGATTTTGTTATCGGGTAGGCTGACTTTTTTTAGATTGCCAATGATTCTTTCCATTAAGATCAATTAGAATTTTGAATATTCAAAAGCTGTTTTTTTTCTTCATTCACAATTGCAATAGATGAAGTTTCTGTTTTATTTTTTAGATCTTTTGATGTAGCATTGATTTGCCATTCGCCATTGATATATTTCAAATTTATATTTTTAATTTTTTTATTTTTAAAATACTTTTTCCAATCTGCTGAGTTTATAGCAAGCTTCATGACTTCCTCAGATGTAAGTTTGTTTGGTTTCCAAGACACCATATTTAAATTATTCTTTGTTTCGAATATTTTAAAATCTTGATCGTCAATATTTTTAGTAAAGTAGTATTCAATACAAATATTTTTTGATTCACAATTAAAAATGTCTTTAATTTTAAAGTAATCAGTTCCTTCTGGGTAAGCTTGGCTAAAATTATTAGCTTTTAGAATAACTCCTTCATAGTTATTTTGGCAGTCAATAAATCCTAAACGTGGCTTACCATAAACAGGACTTGAAGTGAAAAAAATTTTATTTTCAAAAACAATTAGGCTATTGACATCTTCAACTTTTACTTTTTTAAAAATAAGATCCTTTTTTCCTCCATCGCTTATTTGTTTTTGATAGGAACTGCAATAGTCTTTAGCGAACAATTTTATATTAAAAAGGACGACTAAGATAAAATATATTTTTTTAGTCATTTTGTCTCCCTATAGTTATTATCGTTGGTGGATCTTTTCTAAGAGACTCAAGTGCTGTCTCTGTTGTTCTTATACAGCCCTGTGTTTTTGAGTATGGACTATTTCTTCCGGCATGAACGCCTATTCCAGGTCGATATTTTGCTAGGCCATCAATATAAAATATTCCGCTTCCAAAACTAATGTTATTTTTATCTGAATATCTGCCCATTGTATATTTGCCAGTTGGGATGGGGCCATAGCTTTCAGGTGTCAATGGATCACCACTCGGGTTAGTTGTAAAATTTCCTGCATTAAAAAATTGTGGCGGACCAAAAGTACCTTCTTGACCTGGATAAATTAGCAGGCTTCCTGATCCGCCCGGATTGTCGAATCTTAATCGACTCAACCCACTCGGATCCACATAACTCATCGGATTCCCACCGACATAAGCATAAAGATTCGTATCACCACCCGCAAATCCGATTGGATCTTTGCTCGTCCATCTGCCCACTGTTGGATCGTAATCTCTGGCGCCAAAGCGATACAGCTTCGTATCGAAGTCATACAGACCGCCGGAAAATAAAATAGGTTGAAAATCAGGATTGGAATTCTTCATCATGTTCCCGAATTCATCATACTCTATTTCTTGGACGATTTGTTGAGTCGTAGGTTCAATGACATAACGAACTGAACCAAGGCCTGGATCATGTAATATTTTATAAGTGGTGTTGTTGTGAATCACATAACTAGGGGTATTTTGGGATTCCGGGCCATAGATGTAAATTAACTTGGGGGATTTATTTTCATCCAGGATGGCAGCTAATTTTAATTGATCGTACCACAGGTAATATTCTTTGATTTGACCGTTGATCAGTTTTTTGATTCGTCGGTTTTGGGAATCGACTTTGTATTCGATGATTTTATTATCGGGTAGGGTGACTTTTTTCAGATTGCCGAAAACATCGTAATCATAGTTTGTGGTTCCAAAACAGTTGGTCATGGATTTGAGGTCACCATCATCGGTATATTGGTAATCGCGGTTAATGGATCCACGTAGTTTGGTCAGTTGATCATCGATACTGTGGGTTGCGACTGTGCGTTTATGAGGTTGTGTCGTAGGTAATGACTGTTGAGCGTATTCTTTGACGTTGTTGTTGGATGCAGGTGGGTATAGGTAATTATTAATAAAATCAGTGCTGTTGATTTCAGTGTTGTTGATATAGGATTTGCGGTTTTTGGTAATTTGCACCAATCGGTCATTGGCATCATAGGTCGGAGTCAGGGTGTAATAGTTGTTGTAAATACCGGTATCCGTTTTTAAAGTCGATAGCGTAAATTCACTGGCGTTACCAAAAGTATCAAACGTGCGTTTCATCGTCAGAAACAATTGTAAATTCGGATTTTCTTTGATTTGCGCATTGACGATTTGGGTGGGTTGGTTACCCTGGGCGCTGTCAACTAATGAATAGGTGCTGTTGAGCACACCAAAATAATTTGTAAATCCCTGAGCATACTCATTATATTGGTACTGATAATAGGATCCATTGATTGTTGAAATGCGACCAGCATTATCATATGTCATATTCGCAACTGTTTGTCCGTTGATTTTGATTTGATTTATTTTAAATTCATCAGATTTGAAATTGAAATCGATCTGACCAATAATGCTGTTATCAGTGTCATACCAAGTTTGTTTTTGTATTTGAGTATGGACCCAGTCAATGTTGGTTTTAATTTGATCTGGCGAGGACATCGATTTCAGCCGCTGACGGGAATCAACTTCATGGATAATATAATCTCCTGTTGGTGTTGAAATTGACTGTAAGTTAGCGCTGAGTGGTTTATAGTTGTAATTAATTTCCTTACCGCTCGGTTTTTTTATTTGAACCAGTCGTTTATCTGAATCGTATTCATAATAAGTAATTTTTTGATTCGGTGTTAATATATTGGTTATAAAATCGCCGATACTTGTTTGGAACTGGTGGATCTGACTATTCGGAGCAGTTATTTTTTTGACCTCACCGCCATTTGTATATTCAAATTTAATTTTGTCCTGGTTGGGCAATGTTTTTTCTAGAACTTGTCCGTCAGGATCATTTAAAAATGTTGTCGTTTGATTTTTGGAATTTGTTTGGCTAGCCAAATAACCAAATTGATCGTAACTAAACGTGACCCATTCATTTCCTTTTTGAATTTTTGATAATCGACCATCTGCTTGATATGTATAATCTGTAGGATATTGGTTAGCAGGCTGTGATTGGATGAGATTGCCTTTGCTGTCGTAATACAATAAATGAGCTCGCTGATCAGGTCCTCGTAAGTAGACAAACTGATTGCTAGTATCAATTTTATAAAATGAATTGTAGTTTGCAATACTGGACTCAATTATTTTTTGATTCAGCGATAAAGGATTGTTCGTGTTTTCATAAAAATAGCGCGTATTCGTGGATGCTATTTGTCGAATGTTTTGATTTGATTCTGTCGTGGCTGTTTCAATTCGGCTAAAAGGTGAATAATCAGCCCAGATAGGATCAATGCTTGTAGTCTGCTCAATTGTTGTGTGTGGATAAAGTGTTTCTTTTTTTTCTGTAAAATAATGTTTCTTTTCAATTTTGACCTGACGATTTTCAGAATCATATTCAGTTGTGTCTTCCGTTTCAAACGTCAGTTTCTGAGTAAATTTTCGAACTTGACCGAACGTTTTTGAAAAAACCATTTCAGTAAATTGTTCAAGAATTTGAACAACAAAATTTTGATTTTGTTGTGTGTTTTTCTGTTCACCTAGGACATCGCCGTATTGATCGTATGAAAATACAGTTACTTCCTGATTAGGCTTTTCAAACCGTGTCAGCTGTCGCTGTTCGTCGTATTGAATTTTATATGATTTTTGTCCAGGTGTCTGTATTTCTGAAATTGTATTATCGTTTGTTAAGAAGGTAGTTTCAAGTCCCTTTGGACTGATGATTTTTTCTATGTTTAGGTTTGAATCGTAAATAAATTGTGTGACTTGTCCATGTCGATCAGTGATCGATTGAAGGCTGTGATTTGGATTGTAGTTAAATTTATAAACAGTGTATTTTAAATCCGTATTGATTGTTTCTAAATGTTTTCCATCATTTGAAAATTTGTAAACAAGTCCAGGTAAATCTTTGTCAACAACAAGTGTGACTTGTCCGTAAACAGTATCATTGAGTGTTTTATAAGATTTATATTTAATGCGCTGACCGTTTCCTAAATATAAAACACTAAGACCTTTATCAAAGTAGTGATGATTCGAAAGTGTCCAGCCTTTTAATCCCCATACATCCGATTTATAAATAGATACCGATGTCAGTTCATTGGCCATAGGGATCCAGTTTTCTTCCAATGCTTCTGGCGCTGCAAAGCTGATAATGTTGTATGGTGGGTTGGGGTTATAATTGGTAATTGAATAGCGTCGTGTTTTCAGTTGATATTCAAATTTGATATTTAATAGAGCTGCTGATAAAAAACTGTTGTTCAAAATTGCATCGCTGGATTGATCCCAGAGATACTTATATTCAATATTTTTTAAATTAATAAAACTATTAAATGTCGACAAAGTCTGATCACCAGAACTTATCTGTAGCCGCAACACAGATTTTTCATTTTGTAATTGTGTAAAAAAGCCAGATACTAGCCGAGATTTATTTGAAAATGGATTATTCATATTTGAATAAATAAGTTCGAAATCAGTTCCAACGACAGGAACTGATTCGTAGACTGTCTTATTGCTGTAATCAATAACACTGCCGCAGGCAATTTGTTCTTTGATATTTGTATTATTTAATGCAATGTTAAAATTGGATCTAATGTCACGATTGTAACGGTCCGGATAAATATAATGGGGGCAACCCTGTACGCCGATTAAAAAATTATTATCGGTATTACGAATTTCGCCATTAATGATCACGGCCTCGATTGTTTTTCCATCGATGGCGCCTTGTGCTTCAGTTCTGGACTCTGCCCAGTTGCCAAAATATCTAGACATTGTTTGTCCAGGATTGTTTGCTTCGAATTGATTAACGATTGTATCGCGATTTGAAATTTGCTGGTTCAACGCATTTACACAACTAGTAAACTCAGGATCATCTGGATAAAGATTCGATAATAATTGAGCTTGAACTAAAGTTGATTTCGTTAAGATAAATATTAAAACTAATAAAATATTTCTTACTGAGCTGGACATTCTTGATACTCCCATGATGCGATGGAACGTGTTTTAACTTCAAAAGTGACTTGTGTTTGTGCGGTCTGACCATAGATATCAGTGACTTGGGCGGTGAATGTGTACTGGCCTTCGTTCGGGACGGTCAGATTTTGACCGAAACTGATTTGGTCATTGTTGATGGTGACCGGTACACCGTTGATGCTGGCTGCGGTCAGCGGTTTATTGGCCTGCAGACGAATTTGTAAATTCTGTGATGGATATGTGGCTGCGGGCTGTGGTGACATGAAATTCACGGCCAACGGGGCTGTGTTTTTTGTGATTTTGTAATATTGACTGGTGGAATTTCCGGCCAGATCAGTCACAATTAAAATAATTTCGTGAATATTTTGTTGAGTAAAATCCAACAAAAAGGAAACATTTTTTTCGCTGGTTGATGGAAACTGCACACCATCCAAGATAAATGTTGTCCACGTAGAATTGCTGTCGACGATTTCATATTTAAATAAATAAGTATTTTCGTTGATAATGCCGGGTATTGGACCTGTGATAATTTCAGGTGGTTCAGAATCTTGGTTAATTGTTGTTTGCGCTGTAAATTGCGTTCGATTTCCAGATAGGTCTGTCGCAGAAATTAAAAACGTATAATTGCCAGACTGGGTGGTTTCGAAATTGTAAACATAATTGGCCGTATCGATGGGGTTCAGTGTTTGTCCATTCACCGATAATTGCGAAAGCGGTTCGTTCGTATGAAATTGATAAGTGACCATTCGTGGAAAACTGCGCACATAGGTTTCAGGATTGATATTGTGACTGATGTTGGGCGGAACAATGTCACTGCGCTTGGTAATTATCTTATTAAAGACCGTAATATTTCCGGCCAAATCAATTACGGTGATTTCAAAATTATAAATCCCTTCGGCCACGGTCGGATAACTGACCATAAATTGTGGACTCACGATACCACTTAAAATCGTATTTCCGTTCACTTTCACTTGGCTGACGGTTCCAATTAGATCTGTAATCGTCACAGGAAAACTAATTTGATCCAAATCAATTAAATCCGGAGTTGAGCCCAAAGTAATATTCGGGGCCTGTGAATCCACTACAAGACGCAAAGTTAAAGTTCTTTGAGCTGAATTTCCGGCCAGATCAGTGGCTTGGGCATTTAATTGATAATACCCAGGCCCTGAAACGGGTAATTGATATGAAAACAATGTGCCAATCACTGGAACTGTTTGTTGATTAATTGTAAAACTTGAAAGGGCTTCGTTAAATTGAAAATCAATTTGAATGGCTTCGGGTGTTTGTTGATAATAATAAATCGTTTTAAAATTGGAATACGTGGCAACTGGTGCTGTGGTATCAACAATAATATTTTCTAGAACTAAGTCATCAGCAATATTGTTGTATTGATCTTTTGATTTGATAATAAAGCGATTTATTCCCTCAGTTAGATTGATATCAAATTCTTTATTGACAGTTGTCAGTATTAACTGACCTTCTTTGTAAACTTCAGTCGTTGTGTTTGAATTGTCTAGGACAGAAATGTGAAAAATATTTTGATTTGTTAATGATCCTGATAGGATATTAGCTGATATCACAGGTGCTACTCTGTCAACGTCTTCACCTAGCTTTTCTAAATGAACATCCACATAAGACGTTGGCCAACCTTTCAGAGTTATTTTTAATTGATTTACTTCGGATAATTTTAAATAAGTTTCATAAATGGATTTTTTCTTATTCAGTGAACTGCTGTCTGTTAATCGTTTGTTGTTGATTTCAATTTTTGCCCAGTCTACGCGATAAAGTGAAATATAAGCGCTGTTGATCCAATTATTATAGTTGCATAATATTTTTTGTGACAAACTTCCAGTGCAATTTGTAATCGGGTGATCAAGGCCATCGGCATTTTTAATTGTTAATTTATAAAGGCTTTGAGTGTCTAATGGATTTAACTGAATCGATTCTAAATAAGTATTTTGCGCAGAAAATGAACCGTAATATTTTTTGGGACCCAAAATGGATTGAATAGGAACGAGCGAGTTTGATCCTACAATTGATATACTTCGTTCAAAGCTTGATTTAGCTCCTTGGTCATCTGTTGCAATGACTTTAATTAAATAAGTCCCATCATCTGGGTAGGTGAACTCAGTTTGCTTGGCTAAAGTTTTAAATCCAGTTCCAGTAAATATTTCTGTTTTGACGATTGTCCCATCTGGATCCACTGAATTTGAACTGTCGATGTGAACTTTTCGCAGATTCATGGGATCAGGTTTTGTAATCTGAACGTTTAAAAGAGGTTTTTTATTAGCAGGTGGGTTAGGGTTATTTGCAGGTTTAACCACTATGTCAGCCGCCGGAGTTTCGCCAAATGATCCATCTGAATTTGTGACTTTTAATTTTAACTGATGAACTCCTGTTTGGGTTAAGTTAATCGATCCACTTTTTACTGTCGAGATGACTTGGTCATTTAAAATCCATTCATAAGTAAGCTGTTTATTTAGGGGATCAAAACTTTGGGACGCATTAAAGCTCAGTTTAAACGGTGATTTTCCATGATTCGAATTAATTGTAAAAAGTGGATTGGGTAATAACACACCGTTGATTGTAACAATTTTAATTTGTACAATGGCTTCAGGGCTACCTTGGATTTCAAATTTGAGTTGATTGTTAGTGGTTTTAAATTCAACCGGAAATTCTAAATACGATGTGCCTTTTGAAATCAAAGATCTATTGATAATTTTTTTATTATTAACGCTGATAAATAATCGATCAGCGCGAGTTAAATTATTTTCAATTCGATCAACAAGATTATCGTATTGGCATTGGCGTTTTAGTTCGATCGTAGCTTTTGTATCACATTGTTTGAAAAGTCCAGGGCCATTGACGCCATTTTGTATTTGAATTAAATATTTTCCATTTGGCAGGCTGCCTAGATCCAGTGTTCTATAATGAGACGTCAACTCGGCATTTGTGGATTGAAAAGTTTCAGGTCCAAATATAATTTCCGAGTAAGATAAACTTGAAAACAATGAAGAACACATGAATAGACATAAAATCAATATGGACTTATTGAACATGGTGGTTTGCTCCCGCTTACGTGCGACAAAGGTGTCGTTGAACAAACTATTCGGAAGACTTGGACTGGACTTTAGACATTTTTTTGTTTTGTTTTAACCAGAAAAGTATTTCAGAAAAAACATATTAAAATGATATTTTTGGACACTTTAGATCTAATTTGAGTCGGACCAATTTGAACTTACTTATTATCCTGAGCCGGTAAATCGCGTACTTGCGGTAGGGGTTTGAAGAACTCTTTTAATTCAGGCATTTGCATAGGAATTTTATCGAATGATTTGATCCAGGTTTCTGGAGTTTCCATGCAAATAAATGCGTTAAAATCAGAATTTAAGCTTTTCAGTTTTTTATTCATGAATGAAAACATCTCGGCACGGATTTGTGAATCGTAGCGCATTTTACCATTATCAGAGGCAAACATTTCCGCCTGATTCACCAGTGATTTCATTCCAAAGCGTTCTTTCATCATAAATCTTTGCTCGGGCTGGAATCTCAGCGCGCCAATAGAAATAATTTGAACGTCTTTAGCTGAAAAGTTTTTGGCAATTTCTTCAGCCAAATAGCCATAATTTTCTTGCCATCTGGGGTGCCAAATCATGGGATCAATATGAAAAGCGACACGATAACCACGATCACGGCATTTTACAGCTGCGGCGATTCGTTCATGGAATTTGGCTGTGCCATGTTCTTCGGAATCGATGATGTTCGGTGGATTGATTGACCAGCTGACAACAATATTCGGTGTTCCTGGTAAATCTAAAAATTGATCCACTTTGTTCGACTTTGTTTTAAACTCTAAAACCCATTTTGGATACTTTTGAAAAAACGGAATTAATTTTCTAGAATAATGAGTCACTTCGTCCAGCGACAAAGAATCAATAATTTCGCCTGTGCCCACGCGGAACGGGTGATGGCTGTTTTCCACAGCCATTTCTTCCAGTTCATTCAAAGCTTGATCGATATTTGTAAAAACTTTAGTCACGCGTGAATTTAGATAACTTTGTAAATAGCAATAACTGCAATTCATATTGCACTGACTACCTAAGTTCAGAACATAGTAATTACAGCATGTCAGAGTCTTTTTCTGAGTGGCCCCCGGACATCTCTTGAAAAATTGTCCTTTGAACGGAGTCAGAAACAAAGTTCTTTTGGAGGCATTAAATTCTTCGGCGGTCATGGCGCCTTTTAATTGAAGGCCCGGCTCTTCGGATACAACTGAAATTTTATTTTCTGGATACAGCGAACGAACTCGTAAAGCGACTTCGGAATCGATCGATTTTTCATCAATGTAAATATGGTCAAATTCAGGAATCATAAATTTTCCTTCACTCTTTCCAATGATGAAATGGCTTTCGTTAAATCAGCTGATGATGAAATAAACATTTTGACTTCGACACCAGCTCGATCCCCACGTCGTTCAAATTTAATTTTGGCACCGACGGGCCAAGGCAAGTTTTCCAATTTGTGCTTTAACTGTTGGTCCACTTCCGCAGTCATTGGATAGCGTAATTGATGCAGATGATTTTTCCATTGATCACGATTTTGGCTTTTTTCAAATAAAATTTCGTTGTGCCCCATCAACAAAAGATCCGTGAAAAGCTCCATCGTTTGCAAAGTTTCACTAAACGTAAGGTTCAACAGACTGCAATGGTAAAGCCCTTTGATCCACAGACTGAGGTCTGTATCCGTTTTTACCAGCTTTAAAAAAGGGAAGGCAGATTCAGACATCTTTTTCGCAGTCATCCAATCGTTGAAAAATTGCAGATCGTGATCATTTAAATTCAATTGCTGCGAAAGTGATTGTAATGAGGGCTGAATGGCTGACATAGCCAAGGTATTAATCAATATTCTTTTCTTTGGCAACCGAATCATGAATAAGCTATAATTTAATCATGTTTGGCAATACTCGGACAATTCCATGGACAAAAAGATCTCAGATTAACTTAGATGTCGTGTATTTTGGATATCACCCCGAGGTCAATCTGGGGCAGTACCAAGAAGTCTATGTTTGGGATCTGGATAAGACCTATTTAGATACAACAATTGATTCCATCAAAGGATTGTTTGCGACTATTTTTGAAAAGTCCTTTTCTAAAAAAAATGTTCCAGGAACGAACGAGTTGATAAAAAGTTTAGAACGATTCCGTAAAAAAAATTTTACTGAACAAAATATGCCTTTGTTTTTCGTTTCGGCCTCTCCACCGCAAATGGAATCAAAAATTTACGAAAAATTTGAAATTGACCAGATTTTTCCGCTAGGGATGTTTTACAAAGACAACTTAAAAAACTTAGTACCTACAAAGTTCACGTTTTTAAAAAAACAAGTTGGATACAAACTACAGGCGCTTTTACAACTGCGCACACAATTGCATCCCGAAGTTCGAATAATTTGTTTCGGAGATGACTCAGAATCAGACGTTGTTATTTATAATCTATTTTCAGATGTCTGTGCTCGTCGTCATACTAAATTGCAATTGGAAAAATTGCTTGAAAAACTGGGTGTAGCCGATATTCAAATCGAAGAAATTTTTCGTTTGCAGTCTTTGATTGAAATTCAAGATCCTGTTGAAAAAATTTATATTAATTTGGCTACGGACACCGATGCGGATTATTATACAAAATTTGGGCGTCGCACTTTGGCGACCTACGATAGTTTTCAAATTGCATTAGATCTGGTTCAGGATCAGCGATTATCCCTAGAGGAATTGGGATCGGTGATGGATGAACTCAGAACTAAATATAATTTCGGAACAGGTCCTATGACGAAAAGTTTTCAGGATTTATTACGTCGAAGAATTATGGGTTTATCCTCTTTTGAAATGATCAAAAATTATCTAATCGAAAAAAATGTTTTATCGCATTCGTGGCACTGTCCGGTCGTTCCACTGCGTGAAAAAATTGTAGAAAATGGACATGTCTATGAACTGGAAGGTCTCTTTGAACCTTGGATCCGTTCAGACATTAACTATTTGCACGATTACTAATTATTCAAACTTCAATGGAAATACGGTCGTTATATTAGCTCCGCTGAATCGCGGAAAACTTGTTCGCGCCACAACTTCACTGAGGCAGGATTTAAAAGAAGAATCTTCGATTTCTGTTTTTGTAATGTCGACTTTGACGACTTTACCGAGGTTTGAAATTTCAAATGATAAAATAACCTGGCCGTGCGCTTGTTCGGATTTTTGAATCAGTTGTCCATAGCAGCGGAAAAAATCAGAACGTTTGCTGCCGATAATTTCTTCGATCTTGGACTGTGAAAGACCTTTGTCTGAATCCGTTCCGTTCAAGGCTGTGCCTTGCTTTCGCAGTAATTCGGCATTGCGATCGTTGGATAAAGCGTAATCCATAGCACTTAATTGACGACCATCTTTGCGCACCATAAAGGAAGGTTTTTTTCCAAATTGATCCACCAATAAATCACCCTGACGAACAGTCACTAAGATCTTGCCACTTTCGGTTTCTTCGATCAGAGCTTCCGAATTTTCAAGCAACCGAAACTCGCCTTGAATGGAATTAATCAGAACTGTAATTTCTGATTGGGCTTCTGTTTTTAAAAGGTCCAAAGTTTTAATTTGAGAATCTTTTTTTAAAGTCAAAGAATCGATTTCATCCAAGCCCTGCGCTGTCGCAGAACCCGTGACTTCGATAATTGTGGCTAAGGATTTTTTTTGAAACAAGTCAAAGCTTCTTGTGGGAGCCACTAAAGAAGCGATGACAATAAGGGCTCCCAGAACGATGAGTCCGGGTATTAGCCAATTTTTCATGATTATTTATTCGGTTGTTGAGTCGCTGGAGCTGCTGGTTGAGCAGGTGTTGTTTCAGCAGAAGCGGCAACAGCTTGAGTTGTTTCTACGGGTGCTGAAGTCGCAGATACTGGCAATGAATCGATTACTGATTTTTGCGCTTTTGAAGAAAGCATCGCAAGACCGACACAAGTGATCGCCAATACGATTGTGATAATTTTTGTTAAATTACCAGCTAAAGTCGCGCCACCAGTCGCTCCTAGAACTGAATTCGAGCTGGTTTGGCCAGAAAACATGCCGCCACCTTTAGAGTCTTGTAACATGACAAGAACGATTAAGCCGATGCAGGCGATAATGTGGATTGTAGCTAAAAATGTAACCATTGTGGGCTCCTTCAGTATTAATAACTTGGAAAAAAACAAATTAACTAAAAGTTTGAATCCCGTCTAGCTTCAGCCTATTAAATTTAAAAATTACGCACTGTTTAATAATGACAATCGCTTCTGTATAGGTCATATCTAAGTGCATGTTTTTTTTGGTCTTTGAAGGTCTTGATGGTTCAGGCAAATCCTCGCTGATGAAGCGCTTGGAGTCCTATTTAAAACAGTCTTCTCAAAACGTTGTTGTGACCCGCGAACCTGGTGGAACTGTGGTTGGTGATCAATTGCGTGAAATTATTTTGAACAAAGACCAAGCGCAACCGCCATCTGCACGAACAGAATTACTTTTATATCAAGCCAGTCGAGCTCAACATGTGGATTATGTGATACGCCCCGCTTTAGAAAATAAAAACTGGGTTTTGTGTGATCGGTTTACGGCCAGTTCTGTTGCCTTCCAAGGTGGCGGTCGTGGAATTACTTTACTGGATGTTCAGTGGTTGAATCGCTTTGCTACAGGTGGATTGAAACCTCATTTAACTGTTTTGTTGGACTTATCCGTCGAAGAATCTAAAAAAAGACGTTCTCTGCGCAGTCAGCAAACCGGCGAAAAAGAAGATCGCATCGAAGCTGAAGCTGATGATTTTCATCAGCGCGTTCGCCAAGGTTTTTTAGCTCAGGCCGAAGAAGACCCAACGGAGTGGTTGGTTTTAAATGCCGCCGGCAGTCCAGATGAATTATTTCAGCAGTTGCTCAATCATTTGAAGGAGCGTCAATGGCTTCCTTAAAAAGCCAAATCCTCGGCCACCAAGAACAACTGTCTCAGCTGGAAGCCACTTATCAACATCAACGACTGCCGCACGCACTGATTTTTTCAGGTCCTATGGGTATTGGAAAAAAAAGGGTCGCGTTGTCTTTAGCGCAATTTTTAGTTTGTGAGTCCGATTTGAAGCCTTGTGGTGATTGCGGATCTTGTGTTCGGATCAGTAAATTACAATCTGAAAAGCTGAAAATGGTCAGTTCTGATGGGCCCGCTATCAAAGTCGATCAAATCCGCGAAGTTTTGGATTTTTTGTCTTTGAGTCATATGGGTGAAAATCGGATTGTGATTATAGATGATGCTCATACTTTAAATCCGCAAGCGGCGAATGCATTGTTAAAATCTCTCGAGGAACCTTCGGAGAATGTTTATTTTATTTTAATTGCACCGGAACTGTCGCAGTTGATGCCAACGATTCGATCGCGAGCGCAGGCTGTGCGTTTTTACCCCTTGTCTGTTCAGGATTTAAAAAGAATTCGTCCTGGTTTACAAGACTGGATGTATTCAGCTTGTCGAGGTCGGGTTGATCAGCTTGTGAGTTTGTCGGCAGAAGAGGGAGTTTCTCAGCGCCAACAAAGTTTTCAATTGTTAGAAAACTTTTTGTTTGATGTGGATTTTTTAAAAAATGATCTTTGGAAAAAACAATTCAAAGATCGCGAATTGGCGACGAATGTGATTCGTTTTTGGATGAGTTTTTTGAGAGACCTTTTGGCGATGAAAAATGCCAATACAGATTTAATTATCAATAAAGATCAAACAGATTTGATGAATAAATCCAGTGCGCTTTCAAGTCGAACGACCGAAAGTCTTATTTTAAATTTATTTCAAGCAGAAAAAGACATTAAAGGAAATGCAGATACCAATTTGGTTTTTGAATCATTGTGGGTGAAATATGGACAAGCAAATCAATAAAAATTTAGAGTGGATCGATATGCATTGCCATTTAGACCGCCTTGAAGGCGGACCCGAAGTGGCTTTGAATTTAGCGCGTGAAAATGGAATTAAAAAAATAATTACCATTGGGACAGAGCCTGAAGATCTGCAAATCGTTTTAGATTTGGCCAAAAAATATTCTCCAGATGTTTTTTGTACGATTGGGGTTCATCCTCACGAAGGTGTTAAGTACACAGCTGAAGTTCGAGATTTTCTGTTAAAAAATGCCAACGAACCAGAAGTTGTCGCCATTGGAGAAATTGGTTTAGATTATTATTACAATCAATCACCTCAAAAAGAGCAATTGGAAGCATTTGATGAACAACTGAGCATTGCTGAACAAGTGGGCTTGCCCATCGAGATTCATACTCGCGATGCTGAAGAAGACACAGTGGCGTTGCTAAAAAAATACAGTGGCCGAGTCAATGGCCTTGTTCATTGCTTTACGGGCACAGAATGGTTGGCCAAACAGGCCCTTGATCTTGGATACAATATCTCGATCTCTGGCGTGGTCACATTTAAAAATGCAGACTCGTTGCGGGAAATCGTTAAAAATGTTATTCCGTTGGATCGATTGCATGTTGAAACAGATGCTCCGTTTTTAGCCCCAGTTCCTATGCGAGGAAAGGCGAATACTTCAGCTTACATGGTTCATACCGCAAAAGTAGTGGCGGATTTAAAAAATGTATCGATGGAACAGTTGGCAGAGCAAACAAAACAAAATGCAAAAAATTT
>DALYIB010000007.1:0-28406 GCA_031970595.1 Pseudobdellovibrio sp. | reverse complement strand
CAGGTCATGCTTAGTTGGCACAAAAAAGTTTGGACTTTTATTTTTGTTAATCACCACGCAGAATAGTAAGAAAGAGGAATATTCGGATGTCGAAAAATGAAAATGCACTGAAAAAATATGCGAAGGTTACCGAGCCGAAAAAAGTGATCAAAAGAGAACAAAAAAATGAGCTGATTCGTGAATACGCTCCTTTAATTAAGTTCATCGCTCAAAAAATCGCTGTGCGTTTGCCGTCTAACATTTTAATTGATGATTTAATTTCTGCAGGATCGATTGGTTTGATGGATGCGATCGACAAATGGGATCCAACTCGCGATAATAAATTTAAAACTTATGCTGAATTTCGTATACGTGGTGCAATCCTTGACGAGCTTCGCTCACAGGACTGGGTTCCGCGTTCAGTTCGTGATAAATCAAAAGCCCTAGAAAGAACAATTGCAACACTGGAATCAGAATTGGGTCGCGGTCCTACGGACGAAGAAATTTCGGAACGGTTGAATATGCCCATCGAAGAATTTCATGAATTGATTAATCAAGTACGTCCGGTCAGTTTGTTATCGATTGATGATCAGCCGACATTCAGTGAATCGGATAAAAAATCAATTGTGAATCTTTTAGAAGGTGCTAAATCTAACAGCCCTTTTAATCAATTGAATGTCAAAGTCGTCAAAGATGTTGTTGCAAAAGCTATTGAAGAATTGCCAGAGCGTCAACGTTTAGTCTTATCATTATATTATTTTGAAGATCTGAATTTAAAAGAGATCGGTCAGGTTCTGCGCGTAACAGAGTCGCGTGTATCGCAGTTGCATGCTCAGGCGGTTGTACGTCTACGAGCTAAATTAGCGGCTTCGATCGAAGCCGGCGAATTAGAAGCCATCTAAGTATTCAGCTTTGTTCCTAAGGCCGCTTTGATTTTATTGATCAAGCGGACTTCGTTTTGGCGAACAGCTTCGCGTGTAATTTTATATTTTTCACCAATTTCTTGTAATGTCAGAGGCTCGTCATTCATCACACGTTCTTCAAGGATAATTTTTTCTTTATCGGTCAACTGATCTTTGATGGAGTCGATCGCTTGTTTTAATAATTCTAATTGTTCTTCTAAGGCAATACGCTCGTCCACAGGCAGGCTACCATCGTCTTTTTTTAACAACGAACCTAATGAAATAGAATCGTCTTCGTCGGATGCTGGTTTATCTAAACTGACATCGCGATGATTCAAGCGCTTTGTCATTTCCATAATTTCATCTTCCGGGATTCCAAGCTTTTCTGAAAGTTCGTGAATATATTCCGGTGATGACATTTTTTCGAGCTCTTGCTTCTGCTTTTGCAATTGATAAAAAAGCTTGCGTTGATTCGCCGTAGTTCCAATACGAACCATTGAAAACTGACGCATTAAATATTCTTGGATATATCCACGAATCCACCAAACTGCGTACGTAATCAAACGGGCACCCTTGTAAGGATTGTATTCTTTCACAGCATGCATCAGTCCCACATTGCCTTCTTGGATCAGATCGATCATTTTCGAAGAAAAGCGGGCATATTCTGCGGCAATTTTAACAACAAAACGTAGATTGGCTTTTACTAACTGTTGGGCGGCTTCAGGGTCTTTGGTTTCGTAATATCTTTGAGCTAGCTTTTGTTCTTCTTCTTTGGATAGCAGAGGATATTTTCTGAGCTCATTCAGATACATCGTCAGAGGATCTGAAACCGTTAATTGGCGACTTGCAATGGGTGTCGCTAAAGCCAAGCTGGTTGTTTCGTCGGTGGCTAAATCTGGGCTCGAATCGTCAGGCTCAATCGGAGTCGGTTGTTCTTGGATTTCGTGACTGTCATCGACAATTTCCGCGACCACTTTTTTTGCGCGCGGACTGGCTGCCTTTTTGGGTTTTAAAGGACTGGCTTTTTTTGAAGATGTGGTCTTTTGATTGGTTCGAGCCATAGACCCCTGATTTAACCGATCACTTTTTTGAATGTCTTTTCAAGTTCCTCTTGGATTTTGCCCTTAAACAGAGCCAATGCCAGAGGCACTTCGACTTCGATTTTGATCTGACTGTTTGCGGCATTCTGCGCAACGACGAGAGAGGCTTTGAATTGCCCGCCATTCAATTGAACTTTTCGTGCAGGCTCGTCAAAAGTGCAGCTTAATTTAGAATCAAATTTTTTAAAAGTGTTATCGGAATTAAGGAAATTTTTAATTTTTCCATAGGCTTCATCACAAGGAACGCTCGTGGGAAATTCAAAATTAAATTTAGGCATTGCGGGCTCCTTTAAAGTTAGTTCCGATGATACAGACTATAACACCTTTTTATTTGTTCTGTAAGTCTAATTATGCAATCCTAGGGGTCTGTATTTTTGTCAACGCCAACCAAATGTGAGTACGAAATGAAATTTGTCAAAGAACTAAAAAGAACCTACTATTGTGGTGAGTTAAACAGCAAGCTTGTCGGCCAAAAGGTCGTTATTATGGGATGGGTTGATTCCCGCCGCGATCATGGCAGTTTAGTATTTATTGACTTGCGCGACCGTGAAGGAATTGTTCAAGTTGTCTTGGATCCGAACAAATCAGATACCGCCACAGCCAAAGATTTCCGTGGTGAATATGTTGTTGCGATCGAAGGCGTCGTTCGCGCTCGTCCAGATGGAATGAAAAATACAAAAATCAAAACTGGCGAAGTCGAAGTCGAAGCCGTTCGTTGCGAAATCTTAAATCAAGCGGCGACCACTCCATTTCGGATTGACGATGAAAACGTCAATGAAGTATTGCGTCTGAAATATCGTTACCTGGATTTGCGTTCGCCGCGCTTGCAAAATCACATGATTACGCGTCACAAAGTCGCGCAGCTGGTGCGTCGTTTTTTAACGGACAATAATTTTTTGGAAATTGAAACTCCGATTTTATTTAAATCGACTCCGGAAGGGGCTCGCGATTACTTGGTTCCATCACGTGTGAATCCAGGAAATTTTTATGCTTTACCGCAGTCACCTCAGATTCTGAAACAGCTGTTGATGGTTTCAGGTTATGATCGTTATTTTCAAATCGCACGTTGTTTCCGTGACGAAGATTTGCGTGCGGATCGTCAGCCGGAATTTTCTCAGATTGATATGGAGATGTCATTTATTGATGTCGAAGATATTTTAGATTTGAACGAAAGAATGCTTCGTTATATTTGGAAAGAAATCAAAGGAATGGATGTTCCTCCCATTCAACGTATGAAGTATTTCGATGCGATGGATAAGTACGGCTCTGATAAACCAGATACACGCTTTGAAATGCATATCCAAAATATCGCCGAGATTGTTAAAGGATCTGGATTCAAAGTCTTTGATGATGCTTTGTCTCGTGGTGGTGTTGTGCGTGGATTGTGTGTTCCGGGTGGAAATAGTTTTTCACGTGGCCAATTTGATAAATTAACGGAACTTGCGAAAAAGAACGGCGCTAAAGGCTTAGTTTGGATGAAACAAGAAGCCAGCGGTGAAATCAATTCACCGATTTCTAAATTCTTTACTCCTGAAAAACTGAAAGAGATTTTCAAAGCCTTGGGTTGTTCAGCCAATGACTGCGGTTTAATCGTCGCGGATGATTATGATCCGGCTTGTGCGGCTTTATCAGCGTTACGTTTACATTTAGGTCGCGAATTAAAATTAATTGATTTTTCAAAATATAATTTCTTGTGGGTGGTTGATTTTCCATTACTGGAATACTCTCCGGATGATAAGCGCTGGGTGTCACGACACCATCCGTTTACTTCACCCACAGATGAATTTTTCCAAGACATGATCAACAACAACGAAAAAGCATATCCACACATGTTAGCCAAAGCTTACGATCTAGTTTGTAATGGTTATGAAATGGGTGGCGGATCTATTCGTGTTTACCGTAATGAAATTCAACAAGCCGTTTTCCGTTTATTGGGCATGACCGAAGAGGAAACTAAAGCTAAGTTTGGATTTTTCTTGGAAGCTTTAAAATATGGTACGCCTCCTCATGGCGGTATTGCATGGGGTATGGATCGTTTGGTGATGTTGTTAACGCAAACGGAAGCGATTCGTGAAGTGATTGCGTTTCCCAAAACAGCTCAAGCCAGCTGCTTGATGTCGGATTGCCCGAGTGAAGTGAACCGTGATCAGTTGAACGAAGTGGGTGTTAAGTTAAGCCCTGTCGCTGAAAAGTTTTTAGCTGAAAGACAAAAATAATTATGGATTTGTACGTAGTCACAGGTGGTTCAAAAGGTTTGGGTTTGGCTTTAGTAGAAAAAGTTTTATCCGAAGGCCACATGTGTCTATCGATCTCAAGAAGCGGGAATTCAGAATTGAAGACGAAATATTCTGCTTCCCAATTCTTGGAGATCAAATTTGATCTGATTAAAAAATTCAATCTATTCGCTAAAAAATTTGATCAAACTTTAAAAAAAATAAATTTAAAAAAAATTGAAAATATCTTTATCATTAATAATGCTGCTCAAATTCAACCCGTTGCTGAAGTGGGACAATTAAATCCTGCAGAGATCGAAAAACATTATTATTTAAACATCACATTTCCAGTTTTGTTTACAAATCATTTTCTGGCTAAAAAATTAAAAATTAAGGGCTTGCAAACTTTTGTTCAAATCAGTTCGGGCGCGGCTCGATTTGCAATTACTAACTGGTCTATTTATTGTTCTGGTAAAGCAGCGATTGAAATGTTTAATGATGTCATGCAGATTCAATTGCAGAAAAATAATAAAATCAAAGCCATTACCTACAGCCCTGGAATTATTGATACGGGCATGCAATCGGTTATTCGCAGTTTCAAATCGAAAGATTTTCCAGAAGTTCAAAGATTCAAGGATTACAAAAAATCGAATGAATTGAAGTCGCCTGAATTCGTAGCAGAATCGCTTTATCAATTGATCCAAAATCCGAATAAACTAACGGATAAAACGTATTCACTTTAGGTATTAATCTCACTTTCATTTTCAATCTTTTCTAGACAAAATCCATTATTTTCTAAACTGCTGATTTGGTAAATTCCGTCTAATTGGCGTCGGCCGTTTTCTTTTTTAACAACGACAATGAACTGCAAAGTTTGTCGAATCAGTTGACGAATTGTCGAACTTGTCCACTGAGGAGCACCCATTTGAATCAACATTTCTAAGCGTAGCAAAGCTTCCTGGGCTGTACGAGCGTGCAGTGAACCAAAACTGCCGACATGACCTGTCGCCAAAGCCAATAGTAACTGGGTGGCTTCGTCTCCGCGAATTTCGCCAACAACTATTCTGTCCGGCCGCATGCGCAAGGTTCGAATTAATAGATCCTTTAAGGTCACACTTTTTTGTGGATCGGCGGAATTATAATGAGTTAATAAATGGGTATTCAATCCAGATTTACTTTTTAATTCGGCCGTGTCTTCCAAAACAACCAAACGTTGATCTTGCGGTATTTGTTCCAGCAAGGCTTGTAACACAGCTGTTTTGCCGCTGCTGGTACCTCCTACAACGATCAAATTACTGGGCTGATGAATTATTTTTTTCAACGTTTGGATTTCGGATGGACTTGCCCATTTTAAGTCCTGTAGTTTTTCGAGGGACCATTCTGATTCGGTTTGCTGCCGAAGACTGATTTGATGGTGGCCATGTCCCAAGTGTTTAAATACGATCGTCAAACGAAAGTGATTCAATTTATGTTCAATAAAGGGACGTTCAAAACATAAATGACTGTGACATTGCTGTGCCAACCGCTCTACAAATTGATCATACGATTCTAAATCTAAAAACGAATCGGCGTGACGAAACCAACAACCGTTTTTCTCATAATAAATATCAAAGGGACTTGTGATAATGATTTCGTTGATCATTCGATCTTCGGATAATAACTGAATAGCACCCCAGTGCTGAATTTCGGCCAAAACTCTGTCTTGTTGTTGGGTCGATAGATCTTTTAAAATCTGATCTAAATTATTTTTTATTTGTGTCTCTATGTTTTCTTGAACAAAATCCAGATCGAGCTTGGCATTTAAACAGTCGATCTTTTTCTGACGATAATTCATCAATGCATTTCTAACTGCTAAATCCATTAGGGCTCCATTATTTGTGGCGTCACAAAAATAACTAATTCAGATTTGTTTTCTAAAAAATCTTCACTCGAAAATAATTTTCCCAGGAGTGGCAGGCTTTTTAAAAAAGGCAAACCGGAATTCGACAATCCACTTTCGTTTTTAATCAGACCCGAAAGGGCAATGGTTTTAGATTCGACTAAATCAAAAAAACTACTCACCTTATGTGTCAACAGAGCAGGGATTCCTTGGACTTCTTTGGATTTATCAATAGTGGAAACTTCTGTTTCAATCGCCAGACTCATTTGTCCTACGGAATTAACTAGAGGTTTAAAATTCAAAGTAATTCCATATTTCTTCCAATTGACAATTTGACGATTGTCTTTGCCTGCCAAAGTGATCATAGGGAATTCTCCGCCGGCAAAAAACTGAGATTGCTGACCACTTTTGGAAATCAAGCGAGGTGAGGCAATAATTTTCATATCTCCATTTCTTTCGAAAGCTTTGATTTGATTTTCAAAGCTTTTAATTTCAGATTTATCAGAGCCAAATAGTTGGGCTTGAAATTCGCTGGGCCAACTCAAGCCCAAACTGCGTGAAAATTCTTTTTTAACTTCGGTAATATGAACTTCGATTTGAACGTTTTCACTAAATTCGATTTGATTTTTGCTGGCAATGACCGTTAATCCCCAAAAGGGACGTTGGCGATGAATGAGGAGGGAATCTTTTTGCGAAACATAAAATTTCCACAGACCATTAAAATCAATTTTGTAAACAGACAAATCTGCTGAGCGAAATTGAGGCGCGTACCATTTTTGAATTTCTTTTTGCAGATCAGGTTTGGCAGACAAGCATAAATACATAAACAATTCATTTTTTTCAGCCAAACGCATAATTTTTAAAAATTCTTGAAACGAAGACAATCGACCTTTCAGACAGGGTTGGTCATTTTCAAAACCGATAGAGGCTTGTGGCAATTGATAGGTGTATTGATTCCAAGCTTTGACAGCGGCCTTCATATTGATTGGGACAACAATAATTTTTTGTGACATTTGATCAAAGCGTGCAAAACTTGATCCGATAGAGCGTGCTTTTAAGCTGACTTTGTTTCCTGAATTAAAGGCTTGTACGATTTTTTCGTTTTCGATCCAAATTTTTTGAGGCGTCTTGGGAACTGCGTATTCTTCACCCAATTCTAATAGAATGGATGATTGCGCAAAGCTCAGATTTAAAATGAAATAAAATAAATATGTCAGCATTCCTTTGTTTGAATGCAAATCATGGACATATTTAAAACAGATTCAAATGATGGATCCGTCCGAACCGCCGGATTTAGGTCGCTTTCAGAATAAAAGTCGCCTGAACACCGTTTTCAGTATTTTGAATTTTAAAATGACCGTTCATGCAACGAACCAAGGCCTGGCAAACAGATAAGCCCAAACCCATACCGACGGAATGATTCATGACATTTTCGTCTAGCTGAAAGGGTTTGGTTATTTTTTCCAAAACAGCTTCTGAAATGCTGGGGCCTACATTTTCAATTTGAATATGTAAATTTTGATCTTGTTGAAAACTGCTGACCTTGATGGATGATTGAGGCTTTCCAAACTTTGTGGCGTTATGCAAAGCTCGCATCAAAGATATTTTAAGCAAATGCGGATCTGCTTGGAAAAGCTTGTCATTAAAATTGAAATGGATCATTTGCTGTTTGTTTTTAATAGATAATCCAATTTCCGAAGGAATTTCTAAAAATAAATTTTCTATATTTGTTTTTTCGATTTTAGGGTGTAGTAATCCCACTTCGCTTTTAACAATTAATAAGGAATCATCGACAATACTTTTTAATTTTTCAGCAGATCGGTTAATCCGATCTGTAAATAAATTTTGTTCTTCAGTTAAAATTGTTTCCTTCATCAATCCAGCAAAACTTAAAATTGTAGTCAGCGGAGTTTTTAGTTCATGATTGATTAAAATCATAAACTGAGATTTAGCTTGGTCTAATATCTTTAATTCATCGAGTGCTTTTTCTAATGCTTTATTTTTGATATTTAACTCTTGTCGAAGAGAAAATTTTTCATAAGCTTTTTCAACTGTATTTTGTAAATCAATTGGATCCCAAGGTTTTGTTAAATAGCGGTAAATTTGTCCCTTATTAATAGATTCGATGACGGATTCGATATCTGTGTATCCAGTTAATAGCAAGCGAATCGTATCCGGGTGAGTTGCTATTGATTTTTCTAAAAATTCAACACCTGTAATTTGCGGCATCCGCTGATCGGAAATGATGACAGAAATATTCGGATTTTGGTCGAGGTGTTGAAATCCTTCCTGAGGTGTGACGGCTTTCAGGACTTGAAAACGCTTACGAAATAAACGTTCCAGAGCATCTAAATTATCGACTTCATCATCTATACAAAGCAAAAGCGGTTTAGGTGTCGGTTGAACTGTGGGTTTTATTTCGCTGGTCATAAAAGCAGTGTATTTTTAATCTGACAGAGGGTCTAGTCCTGTCGACAAGGAATCAGACCAAGGGCTATTTTTAGTTACTAGACTCTCTGATTGTCGCACAAAGTGGGCGATGAGTGTTACGATAATATTATCTCATGAGGAGACGTGTATGTCGTTTTGTAAAGACCAGATCGCAAGATTAAAATTCCAATCCAAATGGATTTTGAGTTTGTTATTCTTACTTTCATCTATTCAAACTCAAGCTCAATTCAGCGCTGGTTTCGGCGGTGGAATCCAAGCAGGTGCTGGATTTGGTGGAGGCTTTGGCGGTTACGGTGGCGGAGGCATGTGGGGCTCGGGCTACTGGGGTGGTAATCAACAATGTGCTTATAATCAACAAACAGGCGCTGGTGCGATTGATATTTCTGACGAAGAAAAAGAAGAGCGTAAACGTATCTCTGATTTACAAAAAGAATTAAAGAAACAGAAATCAGAAAAAAACCGTTACGACAAGGAAATGGAATTTGCAGCTAAAAAGTTAGAAAAGATTTTTGATTCGGAAGTGTTAGATTTCTTATTAAAAACACATATTGAAAAACTCAATCAATGCTCAAGCTATAAAAACTTTCCAGGTTTGAATTGTGATGCTTCAAAAGGTGCGACGACATCTCAGCAAGGGGATGCTCAGGGCTCAGCAGTAACACAAGCCCAATCGGATTGCGCGGGTAAAGACGAAGTCACTCCTGAAAAATTAAAAGTGAATTGGAATCAAGGTAAAAATTATTGTGCGGCGAACTCTGTCGCTGATGGTGGTAAAGTTTCTGCGGGGATTTGTTCGGACGAGACTCTTCGACCAGCCGATCGTAAACGTGCATTGTACACACCGAACGAATGTCAAAAGTTTTTATCTGATTACCGTAAGTTCAAAGTACAAAGTGACAATGCCCAAGCTAAAATCACTCGTGCGGAAGACGACATCGAAGCACGTCGTTTAGCCATCAGTGATGCTCGAGAACGTGCGAAATTAGATCGTGAAACTAAATTACGTGACCAAACTGAATCAGGTGTTTGCGAAGATTGCGATGACAGTTCACGTGGATATTCATATCAAAAACCAAAGCGTGATTGGACTTCAATCATCGGTCAAATTGGTATTGGTTTAGGATTAGGTTTTATTGGTAAACGTTACGATGAATCTGCAATGGAATACCAAGCACAGCTTGGATACCCTCCACAGCAAGGTTTTCCAACGGCTGTCGCTTTAGGATTTCCTTGGATTGCAGGAGCTGCTGGTGAAATTATCGGTGGTTCTGGTCGTGGTGGATTTGGTTGTGCGGGTTCAGGTTTAGGAATTGGTAATGGTGCCTGGGGACCTTATGGTCCAGGTGGCGCTTTTGGTTATCCTCAAGGAATGTTCGGCTCTCCGTGGGGTGGCGGTATGTATCCGCCAGGTATGTACCCTTGGGGCGGAATGGCAGGTCCAAATGGTGGATGGCCAGGCGGCATGAATGGTGGTTTTGCAATTAATGGTATGTTGAACGGTATGATCAACGGCGGTTACATGATGCCAGGTTATATGGGCAACATGGGAGCAATGGGAAATATGGGTTACATGGGAGCCATGGGTAACATGATGCCAGGTTATATGGCCAGCATGGGTGTGATGGGAAATATGGGAGCTATGGGTAACATGATGCCAGGATATATGGGTGCTATGGGAGCTATGGGTAACATGATGCCAGGATATATGGGTGCTATGGGAGCCATGGGTAATATGATGCCAGGTTATATGGGTGCTATGGGAGCCATGGGTAATATGATGCCAGGTTATATGGGTGCAATGGGAGCCATGGGCAACATGGGTCTAATGGGAAATATGGGTGCGATGGGTTACATGGGTGCCATGGGTAATATGGGGCTTGGAACTTATATGAACAATCCTCAGTATCAGCAGATGATACAACAACAAATGCAAATGCAACAACAAATGCAGATGCAACAAATGCAAATGCAGCAGCAGTATTATCAAGCGCAAGTTCAAGCACAAATGCAGGCGTATCAACGTCAAATGGCAGTCCAACAACAAGCTCAACAAGTTCAAATGGAAATCGCGCAATTACAAATGCGATTACAAATGTTGTACATGGGTGGCGGTTTAGGTTTTGGCAGCGGAGTCACTGGTGGTGGATACATCGGTGGATCTATCGGCGGCGGCGGTTACATTGGAACTGCGACTGGCGGAGTCGCGCCTGCACCGGGTGGAATGTACGGTGGTTCATATACAAACGGCGGATCATACTCGAACGGATATTATCCTCCACAACAACCAAATCAACCGTATCCGTACTATCCAAACAACCCGACAAATCCAGGCGGATCACAAGTGACAATTCCAGCACCGGGATCATCAGGTGGCCGAGGTCGCTAATTTTCAGACAATTCATAACTGCTACGATAGTCATACACACTTTCTAGCAACCGGAGAGACCCAAGCGGGTCTCTCTTTGCATTTTATGAAGAATGAAAAAGATATTTTACAAATCAAACCTCAGTCACATCACTATAAAGGGAGCTGGCTCGTTGGATTTGGTTGGAATCATTTAAATTGGTCAGATCCCCAATGGCCACATCGTCGGACCTTGGATCAAATATTTCCAGACACACCTGTTTTTCTATCAAGAATCGATGGGCATTCTTCGTGGATTAATACTTGTGCTTTGAATGAGTTTAAAAAAATGGGTTTGTTTTTACAGCCAGATCCTTTTGTTATACATGATGCTCATGGTGAAACAGGTATTCTAAAAGATGCTGCACATATTGCAGCTTTGATTCGTTTGCCAGCCCTGAATACAGCCCAAATGAAAACGTATGCAGCCGCATCTATGAAATATTTTAATCAAAATGGGATTACACATTTACGTGATCTATCGATGACATCAGCTTTGTGGTCAGTTCTGTGCGATATGCAAAAAAAGGCTGAAATGACTGTATGTATTGATTCATTTATAACAGCGGAATCTGTCTCTGATCTGGATCGCGCTTATTCTGAATTTGAACAGTGTCAGAAAAACCCTAATCCTTATCTCAGAATAAAGGGGCTTAAAATATTTATTGATGGCTCTTTGGGATCGCAAACGGCCTATTTGTCACAAAAATATCTGAATTCAGAATCCACAGGGCAATTGTTATGGAGTCCTGCAGATATTGCCACAGCTGTTCAATTTTGCTGGCAACGGAAAATTGAAATTGCGATCCATACCATTGGTGACGAAGCCGTTCACCAAGCCGCACTTGCTGCCAGAAAAATATCCGCATCGGGCCTAGAGGGACGAATTCATCTAGAACATGTTCAATTATTACGATCTGAAACATTATCTATTTTAAAAGGATTGCATGTGACCGTTCATATGCAGCCTTGTCACTGGACCAGCGATCAGCCTTGGATTGAACAAGTGCTGCCCAGTATTTTAATGAAAAACTTATTTTCTTGGGAAAAAATACGCAAAAATAAAATTAAAATTCACTTCGGAAGTGATTCGCCAATAGAACCAGTCAGTTTATTCAGAAACTATCAGGCTATCCATCACAAAAATAAATTTTTTGAAAAATTAAATGATAACTGGATTCATTATCATCAACATCCTGACTCAAACTGGACGCAATCGAAAACGATTCTTGATGTCGAACATCAAAAAATTCGTGAAGTGATTTTTGATCAAAAACGAATTATTTAAATTCAATTTCATATTTACTTTGAAATAAATAAATCAGTACACCCGCAGTAACACTCCATAAAATTGGTTTTTGATGATCCGAAACCCAATTTTGCAGATTGGTATTCATCTGCGCGGCACTTTCAAAAGCAGAACAAGATTCTTTTTCAAAAACTAAATATATCTGATCTTTTAACATCGGCTCAATCAATGGACTCGTCTGTACTTGAGGGCAGTTGGCTCTGACGAAAGGATAAACAACTTCATTTTCTTGGTAAGAATTAAAATGAAAGATTAAATATTTATAATCTTTAAAAAAATGAAAATTTTTATCAAAGTATTTTCGAGAAATCTTTTTTTTAAACAGGACGATGCTTTCAGATTCAGTAGATGGCGTTTGATGGGACAACATCGAATGAATCTTTGTCAGCGTTTTCCAAAGCAATTGATTGTCTTTACGAACTTCGAGTTCGTTAGATTTTTTCAGCAAATCTATTAAAAAATCTAATTGCTCTAAGCTGAGCATTTCTTGTTTTAAAATCAAAGCTGTCTTTTGGGATAGCTCGGCTCTTTGTTCTGTCTGCAATAAATCCAATTCTTCGATCAATTGATGAAACAGGGGAGTTTCTTTTTGATCTAATTGATTCATTATAAAATCTTCGGCACAAATATATCCATTTTGCCGACATTTATTGAAATATTCGGAAGGCTGACTGTTTGTATTAGGTAATAAAACTGTTTCTGCCCAGACCCAGCTGTGAAAAAGTAATTTAATAATAAAAATCATAAATTTCCTTTGTGATATTCAATTCGAACAGGATTATGAATCGAGTGGCGCTCAGAATTATCAGTTTCCGGATTGTTTTGGGCAGTTCGGTTATGTATGACTCCCCAAAATAATCCTCGTTCGCGCATAATTTTTTCTGAAATCGACTGTGGAATCAGCAAAGCAAATTCATTGGGATTCAAAGGAGCCCGGATCAGCTTGACTTTGGTAGCAATTTTTTTAGATCCAGATTCCAACTGATTTCCCACATATAAATCAATCAAACCAAATTTTTCAATCAGTGCAGAAATAGATTCAATATTTTCCAGTCGAATCGGGTGCAGGACAAGGCCTGCTGGAATAATCGTGTCCGGTTCAAATCGATCAGACACTGAATTCGACGAGCTGGGTTTTTGTGCGAATTGATAGGACACGGTGATAGCTACCAATAAAATAAAGCACAGGATCATTTGTCGATGGCTGGCGATATTCCAAGATTCTTGAATTTTATCGAGCCATTTTTTTAGATTTTTCATTTTGAACCTCTTGTGAAATTTTGAACTGGTTGTTCATATTTTTTTTGTTGTGAATCATTTTTTCTAAAATAACCAAAGCAGATGTAAAAACAGTGCAGATCAATAAAAATTCGATCAGTGATTGCCCAGACGAGTTTTGTAAACCCATCTTTGATTTTCGTAAGCTGCAGATATTTCGCACAAGATACGAAGAGATTGTTTTTTGTTGGGGAGGTTGTCTGATTTTTTCCATAGTTGATGCTTGTTTTGCCATTCGAAGGCCATGATTCTTTGTTGTCTGTACTGAGCAGATAATTCATAGTTCGGAGCCAGTCCGCCGATTGAATCGGGTTGCAGGCCTAGCTGGGGATATCTGAGTATCCTGAAATGATTTTGAATCATCAACAACATAACCCAGGAACTATCAAATTTTTGCAAAGCCATTTTCGTTTCACGTAAATAATTGTGCCCCAGCCAACTGATTTCCAATTCGGCCTGCGACATCATTTGTTTTTGTTGCAGATCAAGTTGTTGTTGTTGCCATTGAACCTGTTGAATTTGGCTTTGTATTTGCGCGATCAAAGCGGCATTGCCCGAGCTGATAGCGGCAATCAGTGAAGCTTTTAAAATTTTTAGTTGCAATCGCAATTGTGTTGAAAGCGGGTTTAACTTTAAAATGTCATCCGTGATATCAGATAAACGATATTGCGCCTTTAATCCCCATTGAATACATTGGCTTCGGTACAGATCTTTGCTGGCGCTGGTATAGGAAATCAGCGCATGCGTGGTAGCTAAGGCTAGTAAAGGCAATATAAATAGCATGAATAAAATAGATACAAACCCAGTATTATTTTTTATCAACGGTAATGAATCTTTCCAGATTTTGTTTTTGGTTAAATAAATTGAAAAACTGTAACACCAGTCTTTTTTGATCAGACTCGTTATAAATTTGTATATCGATAATTTTATATCCCACTTGATCAATTTTAAATGTGGCAGTTTGTTTACAGTCATATTTATTTTCTCGGCTACAGATCAAAATTTCTTCGGCGATATCATTTAAATAGGTCAGCTGAATCGAATTCATTAAAATCGCCGCCATGGCAGTGAACAACAGTACCGTGGCCGGTAAAACGAATAAAGCCTCTAGCAAAGACTGACCTTTTTGATTCACCGGCTGCCTTCGATAAAATCAGCTAGATCTTTTTTATTTAAATTTTTGTCGGATGCATTTTCCAGTTTGAGTTTCTCGCTCTTTTCTGCACCCAAGGCGCGGTTGATGTTTTCATAATTTTTTGAAATATTATTTCCAACGACTCGAACGACTCCGACCGCAGAAACGGCAATTAACGCGACAAGGATCAGATATTCAATCAGCCCCTGGCCTTTTTGATTTTTTAATATGTGATTTAGTTTTTGTGACATAAGCACCTCGTCTGGCTTGATGCAAAACGATCCAGGGCTTTAAAGAAGAGGAATTTCAATCAAAAAAAAATCCGGAACGTTGTCCGGATTTTAATTCGTATTTAGAATTTAAAGGATCAATTATTTTTTCTTACCCTTAGACTTAGCTGCAGGTTTTTTCGCTGCGGCTTTCGCAGGGGCTTTCGCTTTCGCTGGTTTCGCTGCGGCTTTCGCAGGTGCTTTCGCTTTACCTTTAGCGGCTTTGGCTTTCGCTGCTGCGGCTTTTTCTTTATCGGCTTTGGCTTTTGCAGCGGCCGCTTTTTCTTTATCCGCTTTCGCTTTAGCCATAGCTTTTTCTTTATCGGCTTTGGCTTTTGCAGCTGCTTTTTCTTTTTCAGCTTTCGCTTTAGCCATGGCTTTTTCTTTATCGGCTTTGGCTTTTGCAGCTGCTTTTTCTTTTTCAGCCATCTTTTCAGCTTTTTCACGTTCTTTTTCTAAACGTAAAGCTTCTTTAGCGGCTTCTTTTTCAGCCAAGATTTTTTCTTTAGCTGCTTGTTTTTCAGCCTTTTCTTTGGCTGCAACAGCTGCAGCTTCATTTTTCTTAGCTTGTTGAGCTTCTGCTTTTTCTGCTTTTTTAGCAGCTTTGCGTTCGTTGATAATGCGCTCTAGAATTTCGTAAGCTTCTTTTTGTAAATCGTTTTCAAACACAAAACGATAAAAGCCTTCAATTTCAGGGCTTTGGCGGAATTTTTTAAGGGATGTAGGCAGAACTTCAGATTGGATAAAATCAATCGAGCTACCATCTTTTGAAAGTTTCACTTTATCAGCCATAGACACCTCTTTGGGTAAAAATCGAAATTGTAATCTAATTTAAAATCCAGCGGGGGTCAACTTAGAAGTCATTCTGAGGCTGCGCTTAACTATTTGAAATTATTAATAATTTTTGTGATATTAAATCAACAAAGGAATTCTATGTCAGAAAAACTTCTGGGTCAGCCAGTCAGCGAGAAAATCCAAGCACAAATTTTATCTGAATTACAGACATGGAAAACCCGTGGATGGAAAGCTCCGCACTTAGTTGTTGTGTTGGTGGGTGAAGATCCTGCCAGTCAGGTATATGTTGGTCACAAAGAAAAAATGTGTCAAAAGCTGGGCTTTCAATCCACAGTCATTCGAATTCCAGCGACAGTTTCTGAAGCTGAAGTGATTCAAAAAATTCAAACATTGAATGCGGACAAAGAAGTCGATGCTATTTTAGTTCAGTTACCGCTGCCTCAGCATATCGATTCTCGTAAAGTTTTAAATATTATTTCCTCGGCCAAAGATGCTGATTGCTTAACTGAACAAAACATTGGAAAAATTTTAACTCGTACAGCAGTTGTTTTCCCTTGTACTCCAGCTGGTGTGATCGAAATTTGTCGTCATTATAACATTTCATTGACTGGAAAAAATGTGGCAGTGATTGGCCGCAGTTTGATCGTAGGAACTCCGTTGTTTCATTTATTAAACCAAGCGGATGCAACAGTGACGATGTTTCATTCGCGCAGTCAGAATATCAAAGATCAATTGAAAAATTTTGATATTGTTTGCGTGGCTATGGGGAAACCTCAGTTTTTTCAAGCGACGGATTTTAAAAAATCGGCCATTGTGATTGATGTCGGAATTCACCGATTAGAAACGGGTCTGTGTGGCGATGTTCAAATTAACAGTGACAATCACTTGACGGCCTATACTCCTGTTCCAGGCGGTGTCGGCGTGATGACAATTGCTATTTTGATGCAAAACACTTTAGCCTTAGCAAAAGCTCATCGGGGTTAACTTGAAATTGTTTTTTTTGTATAGCTTATTATTTATCAGTCTGAATTTGTCGGCACAATCGGTCAGTTTTGTTAAAAGCTGGTCATTGCCACCGACGCAAAAAATTAAAAAGTTAAAAATTGGCGGTTTATCAGGTTGTGTCCAAGAGGGCGCCTATATTTATTTTATCAGCGATGATCGTGGTGGTGAAGGTGGCGCACGGATGATCCGTTTTCCGTGGAATGCAGATACGGAAAGTTTGGAAGTAAATGCTGGGGAATCTATCCTGATTGCCAATCCCGATTCTAAAAAAATATTGGATCTGGAAGGAATCGGATTTTCAAAAAATCAGTTTTTACTTTCGAACGAAGGGGATCTGAATAAAAAGCCACGGCAGAAACCAGAACTGTTTTGGGTCAATCGCAAAGGTCAAAGGACTTCCGAAATTGTATTGGATCCGGAATTTTTGCCCAATCTCACGGGCGAGCAAACTCAGGGGATTCAAAACAATCTGGGATTCGAAGGTTTGAATGTCGATAATGGTTTGCAAATCTGGGGTGCTTTTTTAGAAGGTCCTGTCATTAAATCAGCCGGCACCGCGGCCGATCATTTGATGCTCATCGAAGGTGGTGTCGATCAAAATCGTATTCACAAAAAATGGAAATATCCTTTACCTCAGTATGAACAGTCGGCGACGACCATGGCCTTAGGAGTGACTGATTTTTTGTATGTGACAGACCAACAATTGCTGGTTCTCGAGCGAGGCGTTGAGTTGTCTTTGCAAGGGCTTTCTTACAATGTGCAACTTTGTTCAGCTAAAAAAAGCGCAAATGGCTTTTTGGAGCGCCAATGTAAATACCAGTTTAATCACGATAAAAGTCTTTTGGCGGCGATTAAAAAAACCACCAATTTCGAAGGTTTATGTTGGGTTAATGAAAAAAAGACCCACTTTTTAGTCGTCAGCGACAATAATTTTTCTAAAAACGAAAATACGCTTTTTCTTTTGTATAAATTGAATTAAAAAATCGCCATGAGAATATGGCGATTAAAAAAAGGTTCAGATATCCGTTTGCGTTCAGGTCACCCTTGGGTTTTTTCAAATGAATTAACAGACAGCCCCAAAAGCATCCAACCCGGCGATGTGGTTGAAGTCCAAGATCTAAAAGGGCAATTTTTAGCCCGTGGTTATGGGAATCCGCAGTCTTTAATTGCATTTCGTGCTTTAACTTTTGATGCGCATATTTTTGAACCCCAGTCGACAGAGCAAATCATTAATAAACTGGTTAAGTCATGGAAAAATCGTTTTATTTTAGGTTTCAAAGAATCATTCCGTTTATGTTTTTCCGAATCTGATTTTTTACCGGGAATCATTATCGATCGTTATGTCACCGAATCAGCTGGCAAGCGGTATCAAGTCTTTTCCTATCAAATTTTAACTTATGGTATGCAGCGGATTTTTGGACAACCTGAAGCGATCTTTCAAGGCCTTGTTCAAAAAATTAACGAGCTGGGATATACGCAAACAGATTGGGCGCATACGATTTTACTAGAAAAAAACGATGTCCATATTCGTAAACTGGAAGGTTTACAGGTTGAAGAGCCCCGTATTGTGTACAATCCAGATCAAGTGGATTTACAAAATTTAACAATTTTAATTCCATCCGTTTACCAGCCTGAACATTTATTGCAATTTGAAGTGAATTTGATCGAAGGACAGAAAACCGGTTTTTTCTTGGATCAAACACAAAACATTAAATTACTAATCGATACATTGAAACCGCGATTGTCCTTATTCAAAGATAAAAAAATGAAAATAATCGATTTATGTTGTTACATGGGGCAGTGGTCAGTTCAGTTGGCTTATTTTTTACAACAAAACCAAATCCAAGCTGAAATTACTTTGGTGGATGTATCCGAACTAGCTATTCAAATGGCGCGCAAAAATTTATCTAAAATTCCTGGGATCGATGTAAAGTATATTAAAACCGATGTCCTTGAAGGATTAACCAGCTTGCCGGACAGTCAATATGACGTTGTGATTTCGGATCCACCGGCCTTTGTTAAAAACAAAAAAGACCTTGAAACTGGATTGCATGGATATATGAAACTGAATCAACAAGCGTTTCGTATTGCCCAGCATTCAGGTTTAGTTGTGTCTTGTACGTGTTCTGGTTTAGTAGGCATGACAGATTTTAAAAATTCGTTACGCAAAAGCATCGTTCGTTCCAGCAAGCGAGCCAAGCTATTATTGGAAGGCGGCCTGGGATTAGATCATCCCCAATTGTTGCAGTTTCCAGAGGGACAGTATTTAAAAATGTTACTTCACTCTGTTGAATAGGATTCCGCACGATAAGTTTTCATCCAGCGATCCCAAATTGAAAAATACAGACCATAGTTACCATGGAAATGTTTGTGATGTTCATTGTGGTCTTTTGAATAGTTCAAGTATTTAAGGATCGCATTTGATTTCCAACGACGAGAATAAAGTTCGACATTCAAATGCCCCAAGACATTAATAAAAATAATCACAAATCCAAAAATAACCCATGTGATCATTTCAAATTTGAAAAAATAAACCAGTGGCCAAATCCAGATAATTTCAAGCAGTGCTTCGATCGGATGAAAAGACAAAGCTGCAAATGGGCTGGGGTTTGTCGACAGATGATGAACCTTGTGTGTCCATTTAAACAGGACCGGTAAATGCAGGAATCGATGCATCCAGTAAAAATAAGTATCGTGAATCAAAACCAAGGCTACGACTTGGAATAAAATCACCCAGAAAGCCTGATCTGATTTCAAGGATAAGACGTTTTCCAAATTCGGAAAACACAGTGCGAGGACCACGCCAAAAATAACCGAACTGAGCACAGAATATAAAAATTCGCGTAAAAGTTCTTTGGATTCAAAGGATCTTTGTTGAATGCGGTGCTGAGCCGTCCAGGGATTTTTGAATTTCCAAAAAATTAAATAAGCAGATCCGGCCATAACAAAGTAGCGTAAAAATTGGATCAAAGAAAAAAGGCCACAGAGTTTTAAAAATTCCATGGCCTTAGGTATATTTAACTTTTAATTGAAGAGCAAGTGGGAACCGACTACCTTTGGGGGCCAGTCGGCATCGTTTGTTGCATTTGCTGCTGCTGTTGTTGAGCCATATGCTTTTGGTAAGCAGTCATCTTGTTGATATAATCTTTTAATGAAAAATTTTCTTGTTTTAAAAGTTCAATCTGAGTCTGAGACTGTTTGTATTGTCCTTGTAAATTACCTAAATCTGCAGTTGTGCGATCCAAAGATAATTTCAGTTCGACAATTTTGTTTTCAGCTACGGCCATTAAATGACGAATCGTTTCGGCTTGTTCTGTCGAGGACTTTTCAAAATCTAAGATACTCGTTTCTAGCTCATTCATTTTAGCAGTCAATTCTTCGATCTGAGATTCTTTTTGTTTTAAATCCTTCATCAAATCTTCGTTAGTCGCTAGTAATTCATTTTTTTCTTTTTGGAAATCAAACTGTAGATTTTCAAAATTTTCTAGATATTGCTTGCGATCATCCATTTGGGCTTGAATGGCTTTGGATTTAATGTCTTGAATTTCAAGTTGCAATTTTAAAGACAAATCCAACGAGCGAGCTAAGTCGGTCGAAAGTTTTGAATTATGACTGCGCTCTTGATTCAACAAATCTGTTAACTCTTGAACTTTTTGAGTTAAGTCTGAATTAGATACTGTCAATTTTTCCAAAGTATCAATTTTTAACATCATATCTTCGTGACTAGTTGCTAACTCGAGTTGAAATGATTTCATTTGATTTTGCATTTTTTCAAGCTGAGCCATTTTGTCTCTGGAAGATTTAGTTTCTTCGGACTGTGAAAGCTCGCTCAGTTTGCTGCAGATTTCGTTAAAAATTTTATCATGATCAGGTAGGACTTGTTGTGCTTGTGTTTCCATAGACTTTAAGTCTAGTCGAGAGCTTTTGAACTGACTATAGGTCCTAAGGGGAATTGATTTAAATCCGGTAGTTAGTCTAGATAAGTTCATTGTCTAGACCCATTTTTTTTGAGAGACTATGAACTATGAAAACAAACATCGGTCGTATTATTGTTACATTCCTTTTTATCAACGCAACAGTATTTAGTTCAAATGGATTCGCGCAATCCGCTGCCAGTTTTTTTGAAGTCAAAGAACCGCCTCGTGCGGCTGAATATATTTATCGTTCTTCACCCAAAGAGAGTTTGATTGGTGTTCAACTTTTGGGGGCTGTTCGTAATCCGGGTATCTATTATATTCCCACCAATACAGATGTTCTGAAGTTGCTAGCCTTAGCAGGTGGGACCGAGGATGCGGATTTGTCTGAAATATTAGTACGCAAAACGGATCCATCCCAATCCGGAGTCTATGAGTTGGATATTAAAAAACTGATGAAGTCGACACCGGATGTAAAACCATTCAAGCTGGCCCAGGATGATTTTGTTTATGTTCCCAAGAAAGAATCTTGGATTTCGAATGATGTATCGAAAACAATCACAATTGTTTCCTTGGTGGCGACAATTGTTTTAACAGGTGTTTTAATCGATAAAAATTCAAAATAATTAAATGATATTTTTATTGATATTAATTTTTATATCAAAAATTTCGTTGGCATTTATACCAGGAATGCCTTACGAAGTTTTTCCTGTTATTTTTCAATACGGACTGCATCCCTATATAAATATGAGTTTGTGTTTACTGCTAGGAACTTATTTTATATTGGTCAAATTAAACCGGGCTGAAGGTTTTCAAGTTCAAAGCCGAATGTATCGATTTTATATTGTGCTAAGCAGTTTGTTTTTATTGTTTATTACTTTGATGCAGATCATTTTTCAAATTGGAACTGAATCCATTTTGTATCAATTAGTAGCTTGTTTTTTCGCAATCTTTACCATTTACTTTTTTGGTCGAGTGATCCCAACAACGGTCGCTCCGATCCAGTTTTTAAATATTGTTAAAAAAACAACTGTGATTTTATGCTGGATTTCCTTGTTCGCTTTAATTATCTTTTCGGGAACTAGTTTTAAAGGTGGACGTTTTATCGGTGTCTTTAAACATATTCCACATATGGTCAGTGTGGCTACGATTGCCTGCAGTTTTTTAGTTTATGATTTATTTGTACTACCATTGAACCGTCGTCAAAGAATTCTGTCTTGGCTCAGCTTTATTTGTGGTTTTTTTCTATTGGTATTAACGGGGACTCGTTCAGCGTTAGCTGCAGTGTTGTTAACAGTCATTCTTGCAACTATTCGCTTTCCATCGGGAAATCCAGCCACCAAAATGCTGAAAACATCTTTGGCCGTGACGTCATTGCTGGTGGGTTTATTTTTTGGTGAAAAAATAATTGATTATGCCATCGAAGTGGTTCGCGGCGAAGAATCCATCGGTTTGCGAGCAGCTCAGGATGGAATCGCAGCCCGTGCCGACGAGATCGAACGTGGTTACAAAATGTTTCAACAAAATGAATGGCTAGGGTTGGGTTTGCTCAGTAAATACGGATCGACTGATGAAAAAAGTGTTGGAAATTACAGTGCGAATAAAGATCCGCATAATTTATTTATTTCTGCCGGTGTGATTGGTGGCTGGGGACTGGTGACATTAACGGCATTTGGATTTTTATCTATGATTCTGGCCTCTTTAAAATCGCTTTTGTCGAAAGACAAAGCTTTGCAAGTTTTGGCCATTTACGTTCTGACTCAGATTCCAATTATTTTTATTTATCATATTCACTTGTCTATGGGCGGTATTGCTGATCGGATATATTGGATAGTTTTTGGTTACATGGCTCTGAAAGAATCCAAATAAGGATCGCATCATGACAAATAAAAATTCAAGTTGGACGGCATTTTTTTACGGGTTAGCTGAACTGGGACCAGCTAGTATTGATATCTTTATCAAAGTTTATATGTTGGTTTATTTTGATCAGGTCAAAGGATTATCGCCAACAATGGCTTCATTGGCGATTGGCTTATCCGTTGTATGGGATGCCCTTATTGATCCTAAAATTGGTCAATATTCAGATCGCTATTACCAGCGTCATGGCCAAAGAAAAAATATTTTATACCTGGCCAGTTTTTTGATGAGCAGCAGCTTTATTTTTGTCTGGCTACTGCCAGCTACGCAAGAGTGGATTTTATTTTGTTCATTACTTGTTGTATCTACGATTTTAAATTCCAGTTTGGCTTTGTTTTCGATTCCGTACATTGCAGTAGCGAACGATCTTGAACCGGATAATCGTCAACGGCAAAAATGGATCGGCTACCGTATTGCGTTTTTAAACATCGGTTCGATTTTTGGTTTGGCCGTACCAGCGATGTTTATGACTGAACCGCAGTCGCAAAAATGGATGTCCAGTTATTTGCAACCAGCTGTGATTTTGGCTGTTATTACAATCGTTGTATCTTTGTTTTCGGTTTATAAAGTTTACAGTCATTATCAAATTCAAGTGCCAGAAAAGGTCGAAAGTAATCAAATTCGTTGGAAAGATTTAATTTCCGATCGATTATTTTTAAAATTAGTCGGCAGTTTCTTTATTTTATATTCAGCCATTGGCATTAATTCGACTTTGGCATTGTATTATTATCGTGATTTTTTAAAGCTCGATGAAAAAAGCATTCAAATTATTTTAGTTTCCTTTTTAATTTTCTTTACAGCTTCTTTGCCTGTTTGGATTTATTTAACTCGCTTTTTTAATCAGAAAAGATTAATTATTTTTGGTGGGCTTGCACTGGGGGTTTCGACGGCTTTGATTTACCCCAATTTACTGGGGCAATCGTGGTTAGTGGTTTTATTGTTGGCCAGTTTATTGGGTGGTTTTTTAGTCGGTGCTGCCGTTGTCTTGGAAACTTATTTATCCGAATTTTTAAAAAACAAAGAAGATTTACTGAAGGTCAGTGTGGCCGGTCAGTATTTAGGAATTTGGAAGTTTGCGCAAAAAACTTCTCGGGGAGTCGCAGTTGGACTGTCTGGACCGATTCTTGAAATTTCGGCAGGAAATCCAACCACATTGGCCGGTTTTTTTGGCTATGGCGTAGGTGCATTGTTTATTCTGAGTGCTCTCATTTTGTTGATTCCTTCATCTGAAAAGGTGTAAAAACATTTCATGTTTTCGATTCGTAATTTATTTTTGACACTCGTATTGGGCCTGATCACGGGCCTATTAGCTGCTGGCTTTTTCAAAGTATTATTTTTAATTCAGGATTTTCAAAGTCATCAGGCCATGTATTTGTATTTGATGCCGGTGTTATGGATTGTTCTACGCTGGATCAAACAAAATACTTCGTATTTTCCCACGACAGTCAGTGGTGTTCATAAGTCAGATGAATTGGAATATAAATACTGGAGCCGCTTGAGCATCCCGCTCAATTTCGTAGGAGCCAGCCTGAGTCATTTCGTCGGTGCCAGCGTCGGCCGCGAAGGTGCTGTTGTGGTTTTTGCGTCAGGAGTCGGTCGTTTGTTGGGCCTAGATTTAAAGTATTTCAAACCCATTTTAATGGCCGCGGGCTTTGCGATTGCGATGGATCATCCGTGGATTGCTCTGGTTTTTATTTACGAAATGTTTTCGACACGGATTGATCAAAAATTATTTGCGGTTTTAGCGGCTTGGGTGGGGTGTTTGGTTTTGCGCAGTTTTCAATTACCTGCTTTATTTGACCCTATTTTAGTCGTGGATCGATCGGGATTTTGGGATTTATTTTTCTTTGTAATAGTATTGGCATTGTCTGTGGGTTACGGCAGTCGTTTGTATAAATGGATATTTCAAAAAATTAAAATACTGACTCATCCTAAAAAGCAATGGATGGGATTTTTTCTTGTTGTGGTATTAACAGCAGTCTTGTGGTTACCTGAATTCAAATCAGTTCATAGTCTGAGTTTAGTCAGTTTCGAGCAGATTAAAAATGGAATCGTTTCAGAACAATTTTTATTGATGAAATTTTTGATTACAGTGGTTTCTGTAGCCATTGGTTTTTGGGGTGGGGACTTTGTCCCGTCGGTGGTGTTGGGAAGCGGCTGGGCTGTTTGGTTAGCTCCGCATTTCAAAGTGGACCCACAAATGGCTTTGATGCTGGGAACTTTTAGTTTTTTCGCAGCCCTGAATTTATTAAAATGGACAGCTTTCTTTTTAACGCTGTCAGTGTTTGGATCGGAACATTTTATTTGGCTGTATTTTTGTCTGACATTAGTGAAATCCTTTTCGGGAAATGTCAGTTTGTATCGTCAGGAACCCTAATTATTTAGGTGCTCGAATTTTAGAATTTGTCGATAATAAACCTTTAGGTTGATCATCTTCGTCAAAAATTTCACCGACGACTTCTTCAAAAATGTCTTCGATAGTCACAATCCCTTGGGGTTCGTTGTCACTGAAAACAATGCCCATATGGCTGTGTCGTGACTGTAATTTTTTTAAGGCATTTAAAATTTTTTCTCGTGGGCCTAAACGAGTGCATTCGCGAATTAACGATGTCCAATCAATTTTTGCAATTTCGGCTTCGGATAAAAATTCCTTGGCGTGAATTAATCCGATGACTTTTTCATTTTGAATAACTGGCAGTCGGGTGTGACGGCTGGTTTTTATTTTTTCAAAAATATCATGATAGTGATCGCCAATTTCAACCAGGCTGACTTGATTCCACGGAATCATAACGTCTTTGACTTTGCGATGGTCGACGTCAATTAGATTAAATACATACTGTTTATGAGATTCAGATAAATTATCCAGATCAATTTCGCGTGAAGTGTCTTGTAAATTTTCTGATTTGAAAAACAGGGAAATCAATTTTGTGACCATTTTCGTTGAAAATTCCAAAACAGATACAAAGGGGCTAAATATTTTATCTAGAATGACTAAAATATATCCACCCATCAAAGACAGTTTCAGTGGAAATTTAAGGGCTAATGTTTTCGGGACTAATTCGCCGACCACAACACTGAGGTAAGTCAGTGGTAAAACGATGATCACGATAGAGAGGGCTTCAGAAGTTTCTTCGCTGATCGCGAAGTATTCCATTAATCGCGGACTTAAATATTCTTCGGCGCCGGCACCGCCGACAGCGGCAGAAATGGCACCCACTAATGTGATACCAATTTGTAAAACAGAGAGAACGCGTTCTGGATTTTTTTTCAAAGTCAGAACTCTTTGCGCAGCCGTTGATCCGGACTGGGCCAATTTTTTAAGGTAAGGTTTTGAAACGGTGACAAAGGCCATTTCGATGCCTGATAAAACAGAGTTCAATATCAGACATACAACAATGATAAGTAGTTCAATCATGGTGATCTTTCGGGCAATGAATGCTTGGGATCACCATACAAAAAAATTTACGGAATGGAAACTTTTGAATCGTTTTTGCTTAATTCCATAGCGAAAATAAGGCCTAATTGGCTAAATACCGCAGAGTGTTTAAAGCTGAGTCGGTTATCGATGACATCATTTTCAGTGTGAATTTTGCGATTCATCGTTTTTGTTGTCGCTTCGAACGGTAATAAAGTTTCATAGCCTTCGCGGTACCACGAGGCGTGATCACTGCAACCATAGCCACATTTATCATCCACGAGTTTGATTTTTAAATACATGTTATTGATTTGTTCCAGAAAGTCCCACAAGCGGGGTGAAGTAAAGTCTTTGACGTTTCCAATGACCATTTCACCTTCGCCAGGAAATAGTGTCATATCCAATTGCAGAACCGATAAAACATTTTTGCCTAGCTGTTTATATGTCTTGGCGATTTCTGACGAACCCAAAAGGCCACCTTCTTCGCCGGCGTACCAGTAAAATTCAATCGTGCGTTCTTTTTGGGGCTGGGTTGATAAAATACGAACGATTTCTAACAGATTCGCACTGCCAGAAGCATTATCATCAGCCCCCGGAGCCTTGCCACTGCCAAAATAGGATTGATTGATGGAATCTAAATGCGCACCTAAAACGATGATTTCAGAAGGTTTGGTTTTCCCAGTCAGGCGTAAACGCAAAGATTTTTGTTTGGTTTTACTATGGGAAATAACTTCTGTTTCGTAAGGAATTTCTGTGCCTTGCAATAGACTGCGCAATTTGTTTTCTAAATCTGTAACGACTTGATTGCCTTGGGCATCTGTGTGAGTTCTGTTTTTATAGCTGGACATCCATGTCACATCATCCTTCAAGCGATTTTCTTGAACTTGTGAAATGGCCTGTTGAATTTGTTCATCGTAATTATAAGTTTTAAAAGAATGAACAAAACGCTGTGACTGCATTTTAGAATTCATAGATTGTAACTGTTCAAAGTGACCAGCCACTGTTTTGATATCTGTGGTATCGATGACTTGAAATCCTGCACAAGCGCGATTTTGATGGGCTTGATTAGAAACCTGCGCCTGCATTTCAGGTGTTAAAATCGCATAGCCCACACGCAAAGCTTCATCTTTGTAAAGTACGGGAGCATTTAAATATTTTAAAATATCTAAGTTGACCAAAGCGGGAACGTTTTGAGTTGAAAAGGGATGTGTGCCGTGAGCAAAAGTCATTTGGGAACTGGCTAATAATAAAGTGGCTAGAAAGTATTTTTTAATCATTCGTACATTCTACGCAACCGGATTCAGCCGACGAAGGAGTTCGCATGGATTCGATTAAAAACTGGACTAAACGACGAGTTGTTGTAATCTAAAGACGATGAAAAACAAAATGAGTTTTGACGCTATCGATCAGTTATTAGAAAAATTTGAACTCAAAAAAACAGATATTCGCCGTCGAATATTGCAAATTTTTTTCAATCAGTCGGATTCTCTCACTCAGGCGGATCTGATTCAAAAAATGTCCAAAAACAGCCAAGCACCAGATCGTATTTCTTTGTATCGTAATTTAAATCAAATGAAAGAAGTGGGATTGATTCACGAAGTGGATGTGAATCAGTATGTCGCATGCACGCATGATTGTTCATCCCATCCGCACATTTTATTATTTTGTAAAAACTGTCATCGCTATTCCGAAATCGTGGATCACAAACAAGTCAACCAGCTGATGAAATCCATCGCCCAGTTTCAGTTTTTTAATTTACAATCTTCTGTGTCGCTGAAGGGGACTTGTTTGAAATGCCAGGATGCCTAGATGTAATAATGAATGCTTATTTCCAGTCGATTGTCCTGGCTAAAATGAATTTGTAAAAACTCATTTGACCAATATAAACAACAATGTGTTAACCTGATTTCAGAGGTTAATTTTGAAAATTTACGTTATTTTATTTTCTTATCTGTACTATTTACTAATTTTTTTAATTTTTTTTTATTTGTTATTTTATTTTCTTATATATTATTTTTTACGATAGATACACTTTCTTACTGCGGAAAATCATTAGACAAAATGGATTATCTTTACGCTTGCAGTGAAAGCCAAAAAGTTCAGTTTAATAAATATCAGCTACTTCAGTCGGAAACACCTATCCGTTGCGTCTTTGAAGATCAAAATGGAAAAAAATTTGAATCAAGAGCTTGTATCTCGATTCAAGGCGAAGCCAAGATGATATCAAAGTTTAATGATTTCGATTTGTCTGCTCCTGGTCTTTGTGCGTGTGGAAGCGTCGATTTTGAAAAAAATTTATCAATGATGGTCGGGTCACTTTGGCAAAAAGGTGATTGTGACGATTCGTCTTTGAAGTTTTATTTATCAATAAAAAAAGTTGTTCAAAAAAAAATATTATTTGCAAACGTGTGCAAATATACATAATATTTTTTGAGCAGACA
>DALYIB010000006.1:0-29915 GCA_031970595.1 Pseudobdellovibrio sp. | reverse complement strand
ATGATGGAATCAAAAATTTTCTCTTTTTCAAATAATGCAGAAAATCCACCAGTTCCAATAACGAAAGGTTTTTCGCCTTTAAAGCACTCCTGAGACAAACGTGTAATTATTTCTCTCATGGCGCCCAAGTGACCGTAAAACAATCCAGACTGCAGGCTTTCAACGGTCGATTGTCCCAGGGCTTGTGAACTGCTGACGATTTCCACTGATGGAAGTTTCGCAGTTTTAGCCTCGAGGGCTTCCATGGACAATTTAAGACCCGCGATAATCGTTCCTCCCAAATAATCTTTGTCCGCAGTCACAGCGCAAAATGTAGTCGCAGTTCCCAAATCCACCAAAATTAAATTTTTATTAGGATGCATGTGAGTCGCGGCAATTGAGTTGGCTATTCGATCTGCACCGACTTCTAAAGGATTACGGTATTTAATTTTTAATCCCGTGCGAACACCGGCCTGTAAAATAAAAGGATTAATATTAAAGTATTTTTGACAAGCGCCCTTTAAAGAATAAATGACATCAGGTACGACGGAACAAAGTACGATTTGTTTGACCTTAGCCGGATCAAAACCATTTTCTTTTAAAACCATTCGTAAAAAAATACCAACTTCGTCAGAGGAAGATCCCTGCTTAGAGTTTCTGCGAAAAGATAAAAGCATTTTTTCTTGGCCTATGGGGCCTTCGAATAAACCACCATAGACTTGGGTATTGCCAACATCTAATGATAAAATCATGATTTGTTTTCCTTTTTATAAATAATTTGATTTAAATTAAAAGCTAATTCGTTCAAGTCGATTAAGCCTGACGATTTGTTTTTTTCATAAATTGTAAAACGATGCTGACCAGATTGAATAGTTGACCAATCATTGTGAATAACAAAATCACATCCAGCTTTAGTAAAAAGACTATTCACCTTGTCATGAATGACGTTGGAATCAGTTGTCGAAGTCAGTTTGAATCCCACCAACTGGCATTGGGGACTTAATTTTTTAATTTTTTCAATCAGTTTCGGATTTTTTTTCAGACGAATTTCCAAATTTTCTACATCACTGTTCATTTTGCCTTGCTGAGGAATCACTGAATAATCGCTGACTGCGGCCGCATGAATAACAACATCGAACGATTTTTTCAATTGATCTGTAAGGGCCTGATCCAAGTCGTTAAAAGTGACATAGGAAACCAAATGGCAATTCAAAATAGGTTTTTTTGCATTCGCAGCGTGGACATAAGTGATATCACAGCCAGCTTCGATCAAATAATCCGCCAAATAAGCGGCTGTGGAGCCTGTGCTTTTATTCGTGATGACTCGAACATCGTCTAAAGGTTCTTGGGTACCGCCTGACGTGATTAAAATTCTTTTTCTAGCTTGAACAGTGACCGGCATTTTTTCATCAGATCGTTTTTCAATTTTTGCCAATCGCTGAGTGATTTCGTTTAAAATTAATTTAGGCTCTAAAAGTCGTCCGAATCCGACTTCGCCACAAGCTAAAACACCCGAAGCTGTTTCAAGAATTTCACAGCCATGTTTTTTTAAAAGAGTCAGCGAGGCTTGCGTTGTTGGATGCTGATACATTTTTGTATTCATCGCGGGAGTAATTAAAAAAGGCTTTGTAAAATCGTGAGCCAAATACAAAGTGCTGACCAGATCATCGGCAATACCATAAGCCATTTTATTAATGGTATTGGCTGTCGCTGGAGCGACTAAAATCAAATCGGCCCAACGAGCCCAGTGAATATGTGACATGACTTGGTCTTTTTCGTACATGTCGATATGGGGAGCTTCACCTGTCAGTCCTTCAATCGTAGTGGGTCCTACGAATTGGGCGGCAGCGGCTGTCATCGCAACACGCACTGAATGACCTTGTTGTTTTAACTGACTGATCACATGGCAAACTTTGTAGGCCGCAATAGATCCTGTCATCAGGATCAAAATATTTTTTGAGTGAGAATTAAGATTTGAATTCGACATTGTCTATTAACCTCACGTTTTCAAGGGTGGCGGCTACGAATCGGCGATTGAATTTTTGCTCAACGTAATCAATGATAAAGCCATTTTTTAATAATTGATTTTTGACGTCTTCGATTGTTTTTTCATTTTTCAAAAATTGATAAATCAAAGCCGCTTTTTTTCGCCCTTCATTGGATAAACGTGTGTTTCTAGAGCTCATCGCTAGACCGGATTCTTCACGAACAGTAGGGCCGCGTACGATTTGGACTTTCATAAAAAAAGTCTTAACCATGTCTTCGATTAATAATAATTGTTGAAAATCTTTTTCGCCAAAATAGGCTTTTTGCGGGGATACCATGTTAAACAGTTTCATAACGACAGTTAAAACACCATCAAAGTGCCCAGGTCTGTGAGCTCCACAAAGTTCATTTGAAAAATTTTTTTCACTGATAACGTAACGATAGTTATCAGCATAAATTTCTTGGAATTGCGGTAAAATGACAGCGTGAACATTGCAATCTTTGGCCATCGCCAGATCCGCATCCAGTGTTTTGGGATATTTTTGCAAATCTTCGGGATTATTAAATTGGGTCGGATTGACATAAATACTTAGGACGGTGAAATCGTTTTCACTGACCGATTGTCGCAGCAAACTAGCATGTCCTTGGTGAAGAGCTCCCATTGTTGGGACAAAACCGACTGAACCATGCAAAGAAGAACGGTACTTCATGAATTCAGCAATCGATTCAAAAATTTTTATATTTGAATTACTCATAGCTGTGTTCCTTTGTGGGAAAAGTTTTTTTCTGAACTTCGTCGGCGTATTGATTCAAAGCTTCAAGTTGATCTTGATAGCTATCAGAATATTTTTTTAAAAATTTAGGACTGAATTCGGGATTCATTCCCAACATGTCTTGCAGGACTAATACTTGCCCGTCGGTATAAATTCCAGCGCCGATACCAATCGTAGGAATAGAAAGCTGTTCCGTAATTTTTTTAGCCAGCTCTGCTGGGACACATTCTAAAACTAAACCAAAACATCCTGCTTTTTCCAGCGCAACAGCATCGCGAATCAGTTTTTCAGCTTGTGATTCAGATCGTCCTTGAATTTTAGGACCACCTAACTGGTGAATCGATTGGGGAGTGAGCCCCAAATGTCCCATAACAGGGACGCCGGACTGAATAATATGATTCATTAATTCTAAATGACCATCGGCGCCTTCGATTTTAACAGCTGAGGCACCTGCCTTCATCAATCGATGAACACTGTCCATAGCTGTTTTGATTCCTTTGCGCGTCGATAAAAAGGGCATGTCACTGACGATCAGTTTTTGAGTGCCTCTGGCGACAGCTTGAGTGTGTAAAGCCATCATACCAGTGGTTGCTGCTAAGGTATTCGGATGTCCATGAATGACTTGGGCGACGGAATCACCCACAAGAACGATATCGATTTTTGATTCTTGGACAATTTTTGCAAAGCTAAAATCGTAACAGGTGATCATCGTTATTTTTTCGTTCTTTTTCTTCTTGTTTAAAAATTCGTGGATGTTTTTCATTTTAAAAATTCCTTTCGGAAGCTGGCGTAAATAGCATGCAGAGGTTCGGGTAAGGCCTGTTGGTTTTTTTCCAGGGTTTGTAAATCTTTGCGCACCAGTGGTCCGGTGAGGGCTGCTGTTTGGTGTTGAAAAAAATTTTTCATTGAAAATTGCACCAGCTGTTCAAAATGTGAAAACGGGATTTGGTGCTGTTCGCTGATTTTAGCGCATTCATTCCACAACATCTGAGGAAAGTTGCCGCTGACAACGCAAAGCGCGTGATACAAAGGTTTTAATTCCGGATTTAAAATAAAGAATTCATTTTTAAAACCGGGCATGAGTTGATCCAATTGATTTTGTCCTGTGACAGCAAAAATAATTTTGCGATAAGTTTCATCGCTGTAGATTTCTGAACCAAATGTCATTAATGGATGGCAGCTGAAAATTCTGGCATCATGGAAGGCTCCAGAAAAATGCACAGTTGGAATATCACTACCCGCAATGTATTGATTATAAAAACTGCTGATCGCAGAATCTGAAATAGCTAACCAAATTAAATCAGCAGAGTGTATAAGTGTTCGAATTCTTTGAGGATCTTGGTGACGGTCCCAAGTGCTGAGTTGTATTTTTTGATCGCTTAATGAAACCCAGTGCTGCAAGTGATGCGCAAGGCGGCCCGAACCAATTAACAGAATATGGATGGGATTTTGTCCCTGTGTTTTGTTCATAATTTCTCCGGTACCTGTCGATTATCTAACTTTCGATCAAGTCCAATTGTTATGTCTATCTAGAGTTTACACTCTATGCGGCCAAATTAACACTTTTATATAAAAAAGCAATAGGTTATAAATCCGCCTATGAAGCCATTATATTTGATTATAACCGTGTCTATTGCAGCTATTGGTGCCGTCATTGCCTTGAATGTGGGAAGCAGCCAGAAAACCGTACCTAAAGTGAAACTGAGCTATTTCACTGATTCCGTTGAATTCGCAGGGGCGATCACGCAGCGTTTGCAGCAGGAAATTACCGCTGAAAAAAATTTTTGGTACGGAATCGAACCCGAGAAAAAAAATCACCTTGAATTGGCTTTTGCCGTTTTAAAAGATTTGGAAAAAATGAACGGACCTTTTGATATCAAAATCTTGGACAAAGAACTCGAATTACAAGTAGACACTTATCCGGAATTAAAAGATTTCCAAGTGCTGCAAGTTAAAAAAAATTGGTATGAAGTGGCTGATATTTTTCAAAATAATAAAGACAAAAAGATATTCGTATTAACGGCGGCCATTTATTCGACTTCGTTTTTAAAAGATAATCCTATTCATAAAATCAAACTGCAGTCGGGAGCCCAAGCCATCAGTTTTTCATCGGGATATTTTTCAATCGATACAGCTGATGAAAAAAATCAATTGTTCCGTTGCAGTACCGAAAACAAAGAAGGCGTTGCTGATTGGGCGTGTGCGATGATTAACAAATCCCGAACACTTCGCCGCAAATTCGATCCAGCCAAGACAAAAACAGCCGGTCTGATGGATTTAACGGGCGAAAAAGATTACATGATTTTATTGCGCTAATTAAATTGGCCTATTTGAATTAAAATTTTATTTAAAATAGACAGATCAAATACGTAATCTGTCGTGTTTTCGCTTTGGCATGTGATCTGGATTAAATTATTTTGTGAATCAGCACCCACATAACGAAAAACTTGCAGTGATTTTGCAAAAAAAGAACCTTTTGCGAATTGATACTTTTGCTGAACTTGTTGAAAACGATTTTGATTGTTTAATGTAAATCCTGGGCTTTCAATTTGAACCTGACAATAATTCCGATCAGCTCCGTAGGGTGGCAGTTGTTGACCTTGTAAATCAAATTTAGCGTAAACTCGTCCGCCTTCAAAAGATCGGTTCAGCTGAAAACTGAGTGAATTCGCCCAGGCAAATTGGATTGTTAAAGTCATCAATGTAAAGAGAACCCATTTTTTCATAAAAGCTCCGTATAGACAGTGTTGCAATATGAGAACCAGCTTATAGAGAATATATGAGGTTTGGGTCAGTGGGAACACTGTCAAATATTGAGACAGATGGCAGTGTTCCTAACAGGATTATTAAACTTCGTGGCTGAGTGGACGGCGTGGTGCGCGGAAATAAGTACGAGGAGACAAGCAAAACAGATCTTCGACTTTGCTCATGTAAACACAAGCGTAACGTTCCATCTGATAAGCAAAATAACTTTCTTCGTTACCTGCACGCATTAATTGACCCCAGTTTGGATTATATAATGCTTGTTGTTTTTTGATCAGCTGTGAAATTTGTGTGTCGATTTCGGTGATTAAATCTTGTAATTGATCAATACGCTTTTCATCGACTTTCACTTTGTCAAATTTTTGAGTCATTAAATCAGTCAGCTCGTCTTCAAGAGGTTCTTTTTTATTCATCAAAGCATCAATTTCTTGTGTCATTGGACTGGCTTTGTGGTTTTGTTCGATCTCTTGTTCCAGCTCTTCGATGATCATCGCTGTTCTCCAGTTACAATCTTTTTTCAAGCGCAGAATATCGCCGTAAATATGATCGCCGATGTACAAGATATCATCGCCATCTAAACCTAAATCTTTTGTGAATTTGCGAGCATTACCGCCTTGGTAAACGCCGCGACCTAGTTTTTCTTCCAGATTAGTCATAGATCCCGTCGCAGGATCTACTTTCATAAATCGAAGGTCATCGTAGAAAAATTTTGGTTTTTGAGCAAAAGTGACAACCATTTCAAATAGATCCACCCAAGATTTGTGTTCTTTTAAAAATGGGTTGATCGCAAAATCTAAAAGTAATTTTGTGTAATGGAATTCAGAGTTTGTTAAAACAAAAATCTTTTTACCGTGTTTTTTAAATTTTTCTAAACCTTCAACGACTTTAGGGTCTTTGATAATGTAATGAGCCAAGTTTTCGCGCACGGCATTTTTCAATGAACCATCGCGGTGGGCTTCGTCCAAAGCATCTAAAACATCGTCTGCCATTTGAGCATAATCCGGTAATTTCACCGTTGTATCGTGATCTTTTAGATCGACCAGTTGCGAATAAGCATGTGCAAATGAATATGAAAAGCTGGTATCAACAGCCAGATAATCAGATTTACTTAAATCAATGTATGTTGATTTATAAACTTTTTGGTGAACTTTAAAATCCAGTGGCTTCATTCCGTGAAAGCTGTTGCGGATGGCTGTATAGCGATTCAATTTTAATAAATTTCCCTTATTGCGATCGACCACTAATCCACGCAAAGCAAAATGAAAATCAAATTGCAGCTTTTTAATTTGTTCCGGATAGCCTTTTCCCGAAACCAATTTTTCCATAATTTTTGTATGAGAAAGACGTTCAAAATTTTCAGTATTATAGCGGATCAAAGTATGATCCATATCCAAACCGATATATTTAATTTTTTTAAGGTTCAAAGTTCTGTTGACGAACACTTTTGATGAAGTTGGCATATTTTCCTTTGTTGCTTCTTTGTTGTATCTGGTAAAACTATTTTCCCAGAGGAAGTTGTAAATGATTCCATGCGATCATTCCGCCAGCCATATTGTAAATCGAAGTATATCCTTGCGAAATGGCATAAGCAGTTGCGTGAGCAGAGCGACTACCGGAGCGACAGATGAGCACAATTGTATCTGTTGTATTATATTCTTTGAGCTGATTCGCAAACTGTCCAAGTGGAATTAAAACAGTGTTGGGTGCGTGCCCAAGTTCCCCTGTATACTCTGACTCTTCGCGAACATCAATCAGTTTTAATTGATCTTTGTTCTCAAAAACCTCTTGGGCGTGAACGTCAGTGACTTCGGGAAAGTGCGGATTGGGTGATGAATGTTTAAATTTATAGCTCATAGCACACTCCAGTTTAACGAACAGCAAGACAGGCAGCAACAAGATAATCTTTATTTTTGACTGAAGTCCGAACAAAGATAGCATAGATGACTTATGACACTCTCAACTGAACAACAAACAGCGTTAGAAATATTGCAATCAGGCGACAACGTCTTTCTAACGGGCGGCGCTGGATCTGGTAAAAGCTTTGTTGTTCGCGAATTTATGAAAGATTTGAATCCCAAAGAGTTTCCACTTTTGGCCAGTACCGGAGCGGCCGCAGTTTTATTGGGAGGCCGTACCTTTCATAGTTTTTTTGGAATTGGAATTATGGAAGGGGGCGCGCAAGCGACTTATGAACGCGCCAGCCGCGACGTAAGGCTATTGAAGCGCATTTCTCAGGTCGAGGGCGTTATTATCGACGAAATTTCAATGATTCCAGGTGAAGCTTTATTTGTGGCAGAACAGCTGGCGCAAAAAGCACGCGATTCAAAGCTGCCCTGGGGTGGAATGAGAATTATCGTTGTCGGTGATTTTGGCCAGTTACCGCCAGTCACTAAAAATGGTCAACTTCGGGATTGGTGTTTTTTAACTGAAACTTGGAACAAAACTGGTTTTTTAACAACCGAGCTTCGTCATAATCAGCGAGTTTCAGATTCGCATTTTTTAGATGTTTTATCCGAAGTGCGATCCGGGAAAATGACTCCTCGGGTAGTTGAATTTTTAAATGATCGGACTCGGCAGCATGATGAAGATCATCCGGGGACGCGTCTGTTTCCGCGCCGTGAGCAATCAGAAAATTACAATCAAAAAAAATTATCAGAAATTCGTGAAGACGAAGTCGTCATCGATTCGATTTATTTAGGCGAAGATAAATTTGTTCAATCCTTAAAAAAATCGGCCCCTGTATTAGAACAACTTAAATTAAAAATTGGTTGCCGAGTCTTGTTTTTAAAAAATGATCCCCAAAAGCGTTGGGTGAATGGAACTCGTGGTATCGTCACGGATATTCAGCCGGAATTTATTACTGTACGTAAAGATTTTGGGGATCGACTTGGTCGTGAAGTTAAAGTTGAAAAATTTCAATTTTCTATGATGGATGCCGAAGGGCAAGTCAAAGCCAGCGCGATTCAATTCCCATTGATTTTAGCGTATGCGACAACAATTCATAAATCGCAAGGCGCCACTTTGGATGAGTTGTGGTGTGATTTGGGTAATTTGTGGGAGCCAGGTCATGCTTATGTAGCCTTAAGTCGTTTGCGTGAACCGAGTGGATTAAATATTGTCCGCTGGAACACAAGATCTTTTATGGTGGATCCTGAAGTTGAAAAATTTTACCAAAATCTAAAAAAATAATGACTGACAGCGGGGAGCAAGCTCTCGTTTCAAATGAAAATTAATTTTAGAAAAGATATTTTTAGATAATAAATTTGTCATAAATTCATAATGAAACTGAGTACTAAAAATTCGTCCGTCTTTGCTTTCTAAGGCTTCGACAGTGCCATCCAAAGATACAGCGGCAATATCCACATCAGGATGAGCTTGTGCCAGAACAGCTTGATGGTGGTAACTGTTAACAATCGCACGATCGCCAGCCATTAATTCATTTAAAAAATTGTGTGTCGTGGATAATATTCGAACTGCATGATTTTTAAATTTTTCATGGCCATGGTTTTCGATATGCTGAGCCAGTTTAAATCCCATTGCGACGGCGATCATTTGATGACCGCGACAAACGCCAAAAGTAAAACCTTTTTTAAACGACAACCAAGATTTAATAATTTCAAACTCTAATCGGTCCCGAACAGAGTTGATGTCAATCGCATGTTCATTTTCCGCGTGATAAAGATCCGGATCTACATCCGCACCGCCCAATGCCAGCAGGCCTTGGAATTGGTCATTCATCTGTTTAAAAAATTGCTGGCGTTCTTTAGCTGTAAATCGCGCTGTCATGCCAACAGGCAGAACAATCAAGTCATTTTGCTGTTTTAAATTTTTATAAAATCGATCGACTCTTTGTTGCGATTTATCTTTTTCTTGGTTGCTGATGTCGTATCCACGATTGGCTAAAACTAAAACTCGGGGGCGCAGGCCGCTGGCATTGATGGCTTTGCTTTGAAAAATTTTAAAATTATCAAGCTGTTCCTGAGTATAAACAGCCATCAGCTCGTCACTTTTTCGAATCGAATTTTTAAAGGCTTCTAGCGCTTGATCGGCTGTTTCATGGTCTTTGGCCAAAATGATAAATCGAAATAAAGGGTGGCTGCTGGTAATTTCATAGGATTGAACAGCTCCAGCAAATTGACTGACAAATAAGAGCAACAAAGCAATAAACTTCATACCCTGCCTTATGCAATTCAAAGCGCTATTAAAGCCAATAAAATGGCTATAGTTGTTGCATTTCGAGACAGAGACCAATTTTGCTTCACAGCACAGGGTTTGACCTGCGGGTGACGCCCTTGGTATGTTTTTAGGTGAAAAGAGGAAATTTATGTCTGGTTTAGAAATTCATTGGCAGGAAGGTCAAATGACCGAACAAAATCCATGCGGACTGAACGGGGTTGATTTTATCGAATACTCGGGTCCGGATGCAGCGTATTTTCAAAAATTATTTACACAAATGGGTTTTGCACAGATTGGTCAAATCGCAGGAAAAAATATTTCTTTGTATCGTCAAGGTGATATCAATTTTATTTTAAATTGCGAGCCAAACACATTCGCAACGAATTTTGCAAAACAGCACGGTCCTTGTATTTCATCGACAGGTTTTCGCGTCGGTGATGCCACCAAAGCTTTTGAAACCGCTGTTCGTCGCGGTGCCAAGCCCTATGATGGAAATCAACAATCGCGTGGGGCTTCGCCATTTTTGGCGGTCTATGGTATTGGTGATTCACTGATTTATTTTATCGATGAAAAAAATCACAAAGAACTGTATGAAACTTATTTTGGGATCAAAGACAATTCTGTCAGACCGACAGGTTTTGGTATGAAGATTGTCGATCATTTCACAAATAATGTTCCTGTGGGTGAAATGCAAAAATGGTGTGATTTTTATCAAAACGTATTTAATTTCCGTGAAGCTCGTTATTTTGATATCAAAGGCAAATCGACGGGATTAGTTTCTAAAGTGATGCGTTCACCTTGTTCCAAATTTTCAGTTCCTATCAACGAACCATCGGATTCAAAATCACAAATTCAAGAATATTTAGATGAATATAAAGGTTCTGGAATTCAGCATTTAGCATTGATTACGGACAATATTGTTCCGACATTGCTAGAACTGAAACAAAAAGAAATTCAATTTTTATCACCGCCGCCAAATACTTATTACAAACAATTAAAAGATCGTTTGCCTCAAGTTTCTGAAAACATCACCGAGCTTGAAAAAAATGCGATCCTTGTTGACGGTGATCATGATGGATATTTATTACAGATTTTTTCTAAAAATGTGATTGGTCCAATTTTTTACGAAGTGATTCAGCGGAAAGGCCATCAAGGTTTTGGTGAAGGAAATTTCCAAGCCTTATTTGATGCGATCGAAGCCGATCAGCGCGAACGCGGATACTTAAAATAATTTTATAAAGCAGGTTATATGCATCAGTATTCACAGGGTAAAAATCACACACAAGGTCACAAAGCCATTCCTGAAGGTCTTTACGAAGAAGAACATGGCCGTAAAGGTTTTTTTGGACCGGTTTCACATTTACTGAAATCGAAACCGCCGACTCGCTGGACAAATATCGAAGGGCCGTTAAAGCCTCGTTTGTATGATTTAGTGCCGATGCAGTATGACGCTCATAAATGGTCACGTTTATTATATAATGACGATGTGGTCATTTATTCTTCGATGAATGAAAAGACACAATTAACCGCTGGTCAAAATGAAATTCCGGCACTTCGTAATGTTGAAGGCGAAACTTTGTACTTTTGTCATACGGGATCTGGTCATGTTTTAACAGAGTATGGATTACTACAATTTAAAACCGGCAGTTACATTCATATTCCGAAATCCTTGCATCATACGATTGTCTATAATGAAAAAACACAGTTCATTATCATTGAATCACGTTCGGGTTTATATCGCGAACCAGAACGCGGAATGGTGGGACGCAATGCTTTTTATGATTTAGCAGCTTTAGGTAAACCGGATCTTGAAAAACAAAATCAATTTAAAAAAGAAAAAAACATACACTCTTTAAAAATTGCAGTTCGAAGATTAGGTACGGTTACAACTTTTACCTATGAAGAATGTGTTTATGATACGGTTGCATGGAAAGGGGATTTGTTCCCATTTACATTGCATATTGATGACATGATGCCGATGATGTCTCATCGTGTTCATTTGCCGCCCTCAGCGCATACGACATTTGCTTCCCAGGGATTTGTTGTTTGTACTTTTTTACCACGACTCATTGAAACAGATCCAGATGCTTTGAAAGTTCCTTTTTTCCATCAGAACATCGATTATGATGAAGTTTTATTTTATCATGCTGGGAATTTTTTCAGTCGTGATAATTTACATTCGAATATGATTTCATTTCACCCTGCGGGATTTCCGCATGGACCACATCCAAAAGCTTTTGCCGCGCAAGGAACTAAAACATTTACTGACGAAGTCGCTGTGATGGTGGATACCGTTAAGCCACTTCAGGTGGATGCAGACTTTCAAAAAACAGAAGTCGCAGATTATTGGAAATCATGGCAGAAAAAATAAATCCTGCTATAGGTGACAAACTGTCTGTCGATCAGGCCATGCAGTTGGCCATCGAAGTGGCACAGCAAGGGGCCCCTTTTGTTTCGCCAAATCCATTAGTCGGTTGTGTTGTTCTGGATAAAAGTGGATGTTTAATCGCTACGGGTTATCATAAAGTTTATGGCTCTGATCATGCGGAAGTGGATGCCTATAAAAAATTATCTACGGAACAACTTCAGGATGCGACGTTTGTTGTCACGCTGGAACCCTGTGCTCACGAAGGTAAAACTCCGTCTTGTGCTAAGGCCTTGGCGGCGCGTCCGATTGCCAAAGTGATTTACGGATTGCAGGATCCAAATCCTTTGGTCAGTGGCCAAGGAGCTCAGATTTTAAAGGATGCGGGAAAGCAAGCTGAACTGTACGTTGGACCTTTAACGGACCAATTGGAAATTTTAGCAGAAATATTTTTAAAAAATTTTCGTCAAAAGAAAACTTTCGTAGCAGCCAAAGTGGCCAGTTCATTAGACGGACAGATCGCACTGCAAACGGGACAAAGTCAGTGGATTACCACAGAACAGTCACGCGAATATGTCCATGAATTACGTTCGTATTACGATGCAATTTTAGTTGGACGCAGAACTGTTGAAATGGATAATCCATCTTTGAATATTCGTCATTCAACGATCCAAAAAGAAAACAAAGTTGTGATCATTGATCCGCAGGGAAAAATTATTCAAAAAATTCAAAATGGACAAAGTTTTAAATTTTTACAAGTCCACAAACCAGAAAATATTTTTTTTGCTGTTAATAAAAAAATGCAAGCTCCGTATAATCAAATCGAATTTACCAGCACACGAGATTTGTTAGGTAAATTATTTGAAATTAAAATTATGTCGGTTTTTATTGAGGGTGGCGCAGAAACCTATTCGCAATTTTTAACTGCGAACTTAATCGACCGTTTATATTTATTTATGAATGCATCTATTATTGGTTCAGACGGAGGATTGTCTTGGACATCGCAAGTTCGATCGGAAAACTTAGAATCTAAAAAAAAGCTCCATCACTTATCATTTAAAAGCTTTGGAGCTGATTTGTTTATTACAGGACGTTTAAATTAAAAACACTTTGCTTTGATTTCTTGAACAGCAGCAACTGATTGCATGAATTGTCCAAGCACATAGTCAGAATTGACGGGGACTGGTTCAGAATAGAATTTTTGGCAATTTGCTAAAATGCTATTTTGTAAATTCAAAGCAGTCGTTAAAGGTAAACAAACTGTTTGATCAAAGTTACGTGCTTCAAGGATTTGAGCCAATTCAACACTGGACTGGTTAAGGCCTTGGTTAATACGGCACATGACATTCCATTGTGTTTCAAGATCTAATTGTTCGTGTTGGTAAAGACGAACTTTTTCAAGATTTTCGTTGATACCATCCACAATTAACAAAATGGCTTGGCCAAATTTAGTGAAATCAAAAAAATCCAACAGACCCGCTTGAGCGTTCAAAGAAACTGTTAAAGCAGTTAATAAAATCATTTTTTTCATAAGTACCCCTTTTCCAGGCCAGAGGTACACAAAGCAGAAAGCTTAATCAATTAAAAAGTCGTTTATTTCAGCGGTCCTAGGAATTTTTCGACATGTTTTACAACTTCTGCATTTTTTCGGGCATGAAAGACCTCGGTTCCCGATCGGTACGTAGGCTCGTAACTATAGCCAGAGATCCATTTTTCCCCCGCAGAGTCTTTTGAAAAGTCTAAATAAATCACGGCAGAAGCTTTACGTTGGATATCCTTTTGATAGGCAGCAAAGTTTCCTAAAGAATAGGCAATAAATGTTTCGCGACCGTCCTGTGTTTTATATTTTTCAACGGGTTGTAAAACGTGCGGGTGGGAACCAATGATGGCGCTGGCTCCGGCCTCTAGAAACATCTGAGCATGCTTTTTCTGAAGAGGATGAGGTGTTTCCTTGTATTCAACTCCCCAATGAGGGGTTACTAAAATAAAGTCGATGCTGGAATCAGTTTTCAATTCTTTGATTGTTTTCACAATTTCATCAGCTTGGTCATAGCACTTAAGAACTTGGGAATACTTATCTTTGAATCCATTCAAGGCCTCTGTGCAAGCGATCCAAGCCAGCTTAAAATTTTGAACTTGAGTGATTGTGTACAGCGGTGATTGCGTCTGAGCTTTACGAGTTCCCACATAGGTCAGACCTTTTTCATTCAAAGCATCGATGGTTTTATCGATCCCAATACTGCCGCGATCAAAAGTGTGATTATTCGATGTTGAAACAATATCTATTCCTGACTTTTTTAAATCATCGATAATTCGAGGATGATAATTAAAGACAAAATCAGTTCCTGAATAAACTATTTTATCATAAGTAAATCCAACATCGCCGCGATCTTTTAATGTTTTATCGATTCCTAAAGCGGCAGGGCCTTCCAAATTTCCATAGGAAAAATCGGCCTGTTGAAATAAGGGAATAATCTGAGGCCAAATTTGACTGAAATCTTTTGAAGAACTGTTTAAAACTTTTAAATAAAGTGCATCGTGAATCAGGATGTCGCCGATAAATGAAACTTTGATCGTATTCGAAGCCGGAGCCCGTGCGGGTCTGAACGTTAGATCTGTCGACTTGGCAAAAACAAAAGTGGATAATAACAGAATCAGGGGCATTATTTTCAAATAAATCATGGTCCTAGAATAACAGGAATTTAAATAGGGTAATAGATCTAGTCCAGTCTATGTATTTCATCAAAATATGCAGAATTTTCTGAAAAATGCGCTGATTTGTTTCTAAATAAGGATATGACAGCAATTTTTATTTTATTTATGCAGATGAGTTTTGCACAAAGTTATGAGTACCGGGCTGAAATCTTTGATTTGAACAATCCCCAGCAGAAATTATTTGATTTGAAATTACAGGAAGAACAAAAAGAAAATCAGTTGGATATTCAAGCGCGTTTCCTTAAAGACAATGTGGAACAGCTTGTGGAAAAAGCTGTTATCACTGCAGATAAAGCCGAAATTGTTCGTTATGAAGTGAATCAGTTGCAAACAAAAGAAAAAGGACTGATTACCGTCGAAGGTAATCAAATTAAAATCGAATACACAGATTCCTCAGGTCAGAAAAAAAATAAAACATTAAATCGTCCCGATCAGCTGGTGGCGCCAGCCAATTTTGAACATTGGTTGGAAGTGAATTTCAAAAAAATTGAAGCTGAAAAAACGATGGTAATCGATTTTTTAGTCTGGGACAGATTAGATTTATTTAAATTTAAAGTTTCATATTTAGGATTGCAGGATTGGAAAAATCAAAAGGTTCACCAATTTAAAATGAATTTAAACAATCCATTTTTAGCGACATTTATTTCACCGATCAAAATGACATTCAGTCAGGATATGAAAAAAATATTGCTATACGAAGGTCGAGTTGCAGTGAAGCAAGGCCAAGGTCCAGACCTTAAAAATTTGGATGGTAAAGTAGAGTATTTTCATCAGCTTAAAGCATCGCAGTAAAAAAAAGATCGTCGACTCATCAAATTTTTATTGAATCTGTGTTATCATAAATACAAATGGATAACGATAGCGAAGGAAGTCAGAATACAAATTCTGGTCAACCAATCAGTTCAACTTTGGCCGCAGAATGGTCATTATTATTACACAGTTTTGCTGAAGCCGATTCAGATCAAAAAGAAAAATTGCTGAATAATATTAAAACTATTGGTTTGGATGCGAACTCTTTAAAAAACATTAAAAAAAGTCTCAGCGATCAACGTCGCCAAATGAATCAACGTATGGAGTTTATCAAAACCCATATCGATGAGTTGCACGCAGTGATTGAAAATTTAGAACTGGTGAAATCAGATCCTGAAGATATTCAAAAACAAATACATCAACTGATTACTGAAGGCGAACAAATTTCAGAACAAGTCGTTTTGATTGAAAAAGAACTTAAAAGAATTCGCGAAGTCGAAGGATTTATTTAGGCTGATTTTTTTTCAGTTCATTCAGTTCTTTTAATTTTCGTCGACTCTGCTGTAATACGATTTCCAAAACTCTGAACTCTTTTGCAGAAGGGACATTTTGTAATAAAAGTCTGCGCAGAACAGTGTAGACGTTCATTTTTTTCTGATCCAGTGCAAATCCCATTTCTGTCAGCCAGCCCTTTAGGCTTTCGTCAGGAAAAACATCAACAGGCTTTTTTTGTTTAAGTTTAGGCTTTTGCTGGCCATCTAAAACCGTTTTTTCACCACCCATCACACGGCGATATGTGAACATCGCTAGCAATGTAGCCTGTGCTAAATTTAAACTCGAATTTGGGCCGTAGGTTGGGATCGAACAACAGAAGTGAGCGTATTGAATGTCTTGATGACTGAGTCCCCAGTCTTCGGGGCCGAAAACTAAATGAATAACAAAAGGATCGTCTGATTGTTTTTTAAGTTCAGCTGAAGTTTCTTTGAAGTGCTGCAAAGTTGTTTCTAGGTCTTGGACTTGGCGACCGCGTCCATCGCGAGCCGTCGTCGCAATTTGGAGTCCGCGCGGTTCATTTTGGTAAAATTCATCCCAATCTTTGTAAACAATCCGATTTTGTAAGGCGTCTTGTCCTGTGGCCGCTGCTTTTTGGGATTCGATCGTAAATTCACATTGAGGGCCGATTAAAATCAGTTTTGAAAAACCCATATTCGCCATGGCCCGAGAAGTGGCTCCGACATTTCGTTCGTACAAAGATCGAACCAATACAATTCTTAATTCAACATCGCGCAGGGATTTCATCTGATTATTCATGGGCAATATTCATACCTTCTTGAATCATGTCTTTCAACTGAGAATTATTTTGCATGATTTGAGCAAGCTGGTTTTGAATAAGTTTCACTTCTGCCGACCAATTATTTCGTGTCGCTATTTCTAAAAGCTCGAGCCATAACAGCCACTGATCTTGGAAATCGGTAGTGGCTGACTTTAACAGCAGATTAAAATCGGCCAAATTTTTATTTTTTTCCTGACGAAATTTTCGAACTTGCGAAAAAGCTGAAAAAACTTTTTTCTGTGTATCTGTGTATTGAGGCTGAGGGACACGTGCAGCTACAAAGTCTGTCATTTCCCCATAGGCAATACGGTCCGCAGGGCCACCAAAAACAGATTGTACAGTTTGTCCGGTGACAATATCGTACAAGCCCCATTCTGGCTGAAAATAGATCTCATTCTTATAGGTTGCAGTTGCGTTTTTAAAAGTCAGAACTGAAGCTTTATCTGAAATTTTCAACGTTTGTACAAGTTCTCCGACAACAGTAAATCCTGATTGATATTTTAAAGTTGTTTGCGATCCAGTTGTCTGCATTTCAAATAAACCCAAAGGTGAACTGTAACCATGAGCATGGTATTCTTTGTTGTGCCCCTTCAGCTGTTGATCGTTGAATGAAATTTGGGTCGGATCCGCGGTTTTAATAAAAATAATTTTTTGATCGGCCGTTAAATAATGACTGACGCGCCCGCTGATTTGTAAACCTGAATCCAACTGGATTGTATTCGTTGTTCCGGATTGAATAGCTTTATCTAATCCAATTTGACCGCCCTGACGGTAAGCCATGGTTTCTGCAAATTGCTCTAGGACTGAAAATAAAGTTTTAAAATCAGGTGTGACAAACAGTTGTGGCTGAGGTTCAGTGATGTCATAGCTTTGCTGGATACAATCCACAGTCAGAGGAATTTTTTTCACCTTCGGTGAAAGACACCATTTAGATTCGCCAACGGATGACAATAATCCAGCTCCAAAAATTTTTGGATTATCCAAAGTTCCGATCAATCCGTATTCAGCTGTCCACCAATTCATTCTGGAAAGTTGGCTGGCTTCGGAAACGTGGGTCATGCTTTTAATAGCGACATTCAGTTTTTCTTCGGCAGAGGCAATTTCAGTCTTTGTCGATTGAGGATTTTCTTTCACATCTGATAATAATCGAATGGCCTCATACAGATTTAAATCCTCTTGGCTGATAATGGCTTTTTTGGCAATTTGTGAATACTGTTTTAAATATTCAGCGTATTCAGGATGAGCAATAATCGGAGCATGTCCAGCCGCTTCGTGAACGATATCGGGTGCCGGTGTGTATTGTAAATGTTCGATTGATCTCATGTCTGATGCAATTGGTAAAACACTGAGTGATTGCAGTTCCATAAAAGCAGCCGGAGGAATAAATCCGCTGACGGGCAATGCGCGCCAACCAAATTTTTCTAACTTTTCGCTAATATCTGTAATGCGTGGAATCGATTCGATATCAATACCAGTTTTCTCAAGCCCGCTCAGATAACTTTCGTGAGCATTCTTGGATAAAAACTGTCGAAGCTGTCTTAGACAATAGCGCCAAACAGCCTGATCAACGGGGGTATATCTTTCGTAATTTTGTTCAACGATATATTTTTGTAAATGCTGTGGCAGTTGATTCATAACCAAGGATCGTTCTGTGATAAATAATTTTTAACGTAATCTTCGATGGCTTTTTCTAACGACCATTCCGGTGCACTCATTCCGGACTGTAACCATTTGTTCATTTCAGCCTTCGTAAAATACTGGTATTGGTTTTTAAGCTCTTCGGGCATTTCTAACCATTTTATTTGAAGTGGTTTATCCATGCCGGCAAAAAGCGCCTTGGCCATATCCAGCCAGCTGCGCGCTTGACCAAATCCCATGTTGTAGATCCCATTGGTTGGCTTTTTTTCCATTAATTCAGACATCCAACGTACGATATCTTTGACATAGATAAAATCGCGCAGCTGTTCGCCGTCTTTGTATTGAGGATGATAAGATTTAAATAAACCCAGCTCGCCCGTTTGTTTAACTTGGTGATAGGCCTTATATGCGACACTCGCCATAGAACCTTTTTCGTATTCATTCGGACCGAAAACATTGAAAAACTTCAGTCCATACCAATGCGGAGGCTGAGCAGATTGTTTGACAGCCCAACGATCCATGATCACTTTGGATTCGCCATATAAATTTAAAGGTTTTAATTTTTCAGAGTCAGTCTGATCGTCAAATCCATTTTCTCCAGCACCATAAGTCGCGGCACTCGAAGCATAAATAAGACCTTTTTGATGTTGAGCACACCAATCGAATAATCGTTGCGAATACTGAAAATTATTAGAATACAAATACTCCCAATTTTTTTCAGTTGTAGCGGAACACGCCCCCATGTGAATCACCCAAGTGACTTTTTTTTGATTTTGGGGCTGAGCAAGGAAGCTCCAAAGTTCGTTGTGTAAAAAGAAATGTGAATATTGTCTTTTAACGATCAGGTTCCGTTGTTCCAGGCCAACACTATCGACACAAACCACATCAGTAATCCCTTGTTGGTTTAATTGCCATAGCATGGCGCTGCCAATAAATCCATTTGCACCAGTAAGTATAATCATCCGAAAAATATATCTGAAAGCAGGGGACAAAACAACTCGTCATACTTGTGTGCATCATTGAAAAATATTCCTGATGACACCATCTAGAGCTGATAAATTCGAGCTGAGTGCCGAAAAAGGTGGCCTTCTGATTGCTCTATTTTGTCACTGGGAGACGCAAGTCATGAAGTCATGGGGTATATTAGCTACAATTGCCATGGGGTTTTTAATGGGGTTAGTCCTAGCAGGGATCGGGGGGATCTCTGCGGGGCTGCAGGCTTCGTCTGTTCAAAATAAATTACAATTTAAAAAAATCGAAGATTATTGGATGGCGACAGATATCCACAAAAAAGATCTGCAATCTGTTGTGAATAATGCCAATTGTTACAGTTCCGAGAAATACTTTTTATCCTGTGTCAGCTCTGTCGTGACAGCTATGCAAAAAACAAAATTGCGCTTGTCCTATTCCGGGCAAGTTCTACTGGCAGACAGCAGCCATCAAGACTTGGATAATTTTAACGAACGCGAAAACTTAATTCCATTTACAAAAATTTATAAAGAAAATTTATATTTAACGTTTAATTTTGAATCCATTTGGAAACAAATTATTGAACAAAGTTCTGAATCAAGTGCTCAGTATTTATATGCTTTGGGTATTAATGGCTTTTTATCAGTTTATCGCGATCCACATACTTATATTTTGCCAACAGCTTATTATAACGAAGTTTCAGCTGCCAATGAACGTTCACCTTACTTTGTCGGGATTTCTTTTGACCGCAATGAAGGAAAAACATTTATTCGCAAAGTATTCAAGGATTCAGATGCAGATCGTTCTGGTATCAAATCAAATGACCAGGTGGTTTCGATTAACGGGGAAGCCGTAACAGGATTAACTTTGTCTGAAGTTTCTCATATTTTAAAAGACAAAAATATTAAAACATTCACTTTCACTTTAAAAAGAGACGGACAGTCTTATACAAAAGTCATTCAAAGATCTTATCGTATTTTAAGCCAGGTTCATTCAGAAGTTGTTCCTGGAATTCGGAATGTTGGTATTTTACAAATTACTAAGTTTTCAAAAGGTATCTGCGAAGATGCTAAAAAGCATATCCAAGAAATGTCAGCCAAAAACATCAGTGGTGGTTTGATTTTAGACCTCAGGGACAATCCGGGTGGTCATTTGTCCGAAGCGGCCTGTTTAGCAGGATTGTTTATTGGGGAAAACAAAAAAATTTATTCGATCAAATATTTTGATACGATCAAAAATAACGAAACAGCTTTGACATCTGCCCAGCGCATCTATTCGGGTCCGCTCGTGGTTTTAACAAATAATTCATCGGCCAGTGCCTCTGAAGTCATTGCAGGAGCTTTGCAAGAGTATCACCGTGCGGTGATCGTCGGCAAAAGAACTTTTGGTAAGGGGACTTTCCAAGAAATAGAACCATGGTTAGATAAAACAGAAATATCATTGTTCAAGACAAAAGGATTTTATTTGTTACCCAGTGGATCTTCGACACAGTTTTCAGGCGTTCAGCCTGATATTGAATTAGCAGATAAAAATGATGAAACGCGAGAAGATTTAAATTACATGAATCCTATTAATCCACAGATTTTTAATTTGAAATTCTCGCAAAAAAACCAAAGTAAGCTGCCGTTGAATTCGTGTGTGCGTAATGGTTTTATCACTCAAAGCGAAGACTTTTTTGTTTCAGAAGCTTTACAAGTTTTATCGTGCTCACCTGTGATGTCAGCTTTGGCGCAGATGTTTAATCCCTACGAATTGAATTAATAACTATTTAAATTTGACGATCGCAAAACCACCACCTGGCGTGCGTAGATTTGTTGTTTGTCCTTGATATAAACGGGCAATGATTAATTGTAATTTCCCAGCATAAACATAGCAGCGTAAATCATATTTCATTTTTTGGGGTTGATTGTTCACGACCACCTCAATTTCAGAAGGATCTGAAAATTGCTGAGCAATCGATTCGGAATTAAAAATTTCCTCAAATTTTGTACGACTGATATTCGATCCCTTATAGGCCTGTTTGCTGCCATAAGAATTTTTAGGTTTGAAAAATAATTTTTTTCTTTGTGACCAAATTTCTTCTTTGTCGCTGGTTCCTAAATCATAAACTGATAATAAGCTGATTGGTTTCGGATTGTATTCCAATTGATTCCAATCAAATTGTCGCTGCTTATCTGCCAAGGTAAAGTATTCGTATGGATGGGGAGTTAAATGTAATTCTCCATTGTTATAGCGCTGTTTAAGAACAGATGATTTAGGATCACTTAAGTAAAAATCTGTGTATCGGTTGTAAACCAAAGATCCGTCTGGAATATGCGGAATATCGTCAAGATCAATAATCTGAACTTGGAAACCCTGCTTTTGCAAAATTTGTTGATAAACTAAAAATTCGATATACAAACGCTGTTCGCTGGGCTTTTCATCCAAAATATAAATATTTTTTGGATTCGCTTTGCATAACTGGATTTCCGTTTGAAACATCTCGGCTAATTTAATTTCCGAAAAATCGGTTCCAACGGGTTCATTCAAAAATTGATAAAGCTCCAGACCCAATGCCAGAAAAGCCGCATTCGTATTAATTTCGATCAATTCGGGCTGATTTTCTGGATTGATATGGAAATCAAAACTGGTACAAACGGCCGCATTGGCGGGTTGGCGTAGGTCTTTGGATTGGTACTGATTTGAAATCTGTGAATTCATAGACGCAGCCATTTGGCCATACTTTTCAATATCGTTCTGAATGGTTTGCAGGACTGCAGAATCCAACTGAACATGAAAAGGTGAAAGCAGTTGATCAGATATCAATTGATCCAGCTGGCTGACTGATAAATCAGGATATTTTTTATTTAAAAAACTGACAAAACTTGATTTCAAACTCATCCGACATTATTGTTGCCACATAAATGAACGACAGTAAATCTTTTAAAATAGTAACATGGAACGTGAATGGCATTCGTGCCTGCTTTGATAAAAATTTGCCTCAATTTGTTGAAGAAGTGCGACCTGATATTTTGTGTTTGCAGGAAACCAAAGCACATCTTGAGCAAACCGAGCCAGAAATTCAATCTTTGGGCTATAAAAATTATTTTTGGTCATCGGCTGCACGCAAGGGCTATTCAGGTGTAGCAACATTTTCTGATAAAAAGCCCTTTGATGTGATGAAGGGGATCGACAAGCCTGAATATGATTCCGAAGGTCGCATTGTCTGGACTCAGTACGCTGAATTTGATTTGTATAATATTTATTTTCCGAACGGTGGTTCTGGCCAAGAAAGACATCTTTTTAAACAAAGATTTCTGAAAGACCTAAAAAATCATCTGGAATTCGAAATCAAAAGAGGTCGCGATATTATCGTAGTCGGCGATTACAATATTGCCCATCAAGATATGGATGTTTATTCGCCTCAAGGTTTGGTGGGCGAGTCGGGGTTTTTACCCGAAGAAAAAAAATGGTTTGATGAATTTTTGATGCTAGGTTTTGTGGACTGTTATCGATATTTAAATCCGCAGCAGAAAAATATATTTTCGTGGTGGTCGTACAAAGATCAAGCACGTGCCAAAAATAATGGTTGGCGGATTGATTATATCTGTATCACAACTTCACTTTTGAAAAATTTAAAATCTTGTGATGTGCTGATGAAACAAGAGGGTTCAGATCACTGTCCAGTGATTGCTGAATTTGAATTTTAATTTTAATTATTGACTGAGATCCAATTAACCGCGATTTTTTTTATTGCTATTATTCAATTTAGAAACAGCCTTTTCTTCAAGAACTGTTTTAAAATGTTTACGAATCATCATTTCGCCCAAGGCAGATGATTTCACAGTCCATTTTTGAATATTTACTGTAATCGCAGCTATGGCTACTTTGTTGTCTTCACCATCTGAAGCATATCCGACAAACCAATCTGTACGGCCTTTTGGGTTCATGCCCGTAAAGTGTCCTGTTTTTCCGCCCATTTCAATTTCTTGAAATTTCTTTTCACGCACAATTTTTCTGAAGGTTTTTCTTGATGTACCTGTTAATACAGTTTGCTCCATCATTTCTTGGACTTTTTTAGCAGATTCCGGTTTTATTGCAGATTCAGAATTAAAAGGCTGTGCCGTATAAATAGGTTTATCGTTAGAATCGGTCAGTTCATTCACAATATAAGGATGCACAACTTTTCCCTGGTTGATAATCGCAGCAGCTATCATAGCGCCATGAACGGGGCTGAGAGTATTGAAACGATTATATCCAGATGCAACTTGTGTCAGCTCATAACCTTTTTCTTCGGGGACGATCGCAGTGCTTTGTTCAACTGGGAAATCTGTTTGTAATCGAGAGTTGAACATAAAACGTTTCGCATAATCGCTGATTACTTTGGGTTCAAGGCTTTCAAGAGTCAGGCGGCCAAAGGCTGTATTGATCGATCTAGCAAATGCATCCTTTAATGAAATAAAGCGTGTCCAGCGGTTGATGGAATCCGATAAGACATTTTTTTTATACAAAGTATAGTTTCCGCCATTAAACGCAATTTTATGGTCAGGATCAATTCCTGCGTGATCGACGGCCGCGGCCGCTGTGATGACTTTGAAAATAGAAGCTGCTGGAAAAGTGGCTTGTAAGTTCAAATTGTCCGCTTTTGAATTTGCTTTTTGAAAGCTAGACATGGCAAGGACTTTTCCAGTTTTAGCGTCGATCATAAAAATCGCGCCGTAATCGGGCTTGTATCGTTTTAATAGTTCTTCAGATTCTTTTTGTAAAAGAGGATCCAAAGTGTATTTAATTTTAAGCTCTTTGGATTCGCTTTCAATTTTAAATAATTGATTTTCGGGAAATTTATTAGCTTTGATTTGCTGGCCTAAGTTTTCAGAAACCCAGCTGCGTGATTCATGTGTATTTTCTTTCAAAGCTTCTTCAGACGTATTTTTGGTATCATCCGTAAAAAATAAAAACGCCGATAGTAATAATGCAAGTGGTAGAAGTAATAATTTTAACATTATTTTATCGTAACATTAAAAAAAAGATATTCTCAAGCCCAGATCCACGTTAAATTAAAAAATATGAAAACAAAAGATCGAATCCTCAATGGCGCTTTAGAACTGTTCAATGCTCACGGAGCTACGGAAGTAACGACCAACGACATCGCTCGCGAGTTAAAGATGAGTCCAGGTAATTTGTATTTTCACTATAAAAATAAAGAACAAATTATTCGTGAGATCTTTAAAAAACTGTCTGCCGAAACGATGACAGTCTGGAAGCCACAAACCAAGCTGGCAAAGGCTCGCCAGACGATTCACTTGATTGATTTTATCGATAAAAATTTACAGCTTTATTGGAAGTTTCGTTTTTTTCATCGCGAAACTTATATTTTACGTAAAAAAGATCCCGAGCTTTCCAAGTTGTGGCATCGTCATTTGAAAAAGATGGGACTCTTGATGATTATACTACACAAAAACTGGGTTAAATCGGGTTATATGCTGCCCATTCAAAGTAAAGCCGAGATTGAATTCGTTGGTGAGCTTTTGTTTGTGGCTTCGAATAGCTTTATGCAGTTTTTCGAAACGACAGACCGGGGTATTGATCCTAAACCTAAAACATTTGAAAAAGCGCGTCGTCATTTGATTCGTATGTTGTTGCCTTATCTCAGCGAGGCCACTCGTGTTCAGGTCAAAGACGACTATGAAAAAATTCTAAAAAGTTAGTCAGAAAACAGCTCTAAAGCCCAATTACAGACGACTAGAGCCAACGGCCTATTGGCCGCTGTCTTGCTGTATTCCAAGATACTATCCAAAATACAAAGAAATCTTAACGGGGGATTGTTATGAGATCTGCTATTCGAACAGGAACTATTTTATTTTTACTTTTTTTAGGTGTTCAAGCGACTTCGTCTGTCAGTATGGCTAAAGACGTTTCGTGTTCGGATATCCCGGCGCTCATGCAACAGATGAAACAAGCCCAGACTTCAGTCCAGGATGGTCTTATCAGCAACCACGAGATGTTTGCGCAAAGCTTGGAAAGCTATTCGGATTCATTATCGGCTTCAGCAGGGCGGGCCCATAAGGCCATTTCAGAGAATATGAAAAAGGCGACGGACTCAGTCCGAAAACGCGCTGAAAAGGCCCAGGTATTGTCGAAAAAACTAGAAACCAGTACAGATGAGCTTATAAAAACTGTTGAAAAGTGTCTTAAATAAGCATTTAAGGCCAAAGACTTTGGCCTTAACGCGATCAGCTATTCATCTAAATTTAAATAAAATTCAGTTATTTCAATATCTTAAAAAATTTCAGTTATTTTAAGATTTTTTATTGCAAATTTTACAAAATTCCATTTATATGAGGCAGTTCCATTTTGGAACTTAAGTTTTTGGCAAGTAAGCCGATAAGAGCCGACTAGAAAAGCCTAAGTGATTAAAACATAGGCTTAAATAAAGGGCTCTAAACTTTATCACAAGGAGGGTTCAATGGCTAAAACGACTGCTAAATTGACTCAGGTCAAAGCGACTCAACCGATGGCGCCAATTCATTCTGGTCCGCAAATTACAGACAAATTAATTGCTGAGTGCCGTGAAAAGCTTTTGATTACAAAATCAGATTTATTAAACAGAGTTAAAGATGCTCGCGGTAAATTAGACCAAGCCGAGCGCGGTGGTGACGAAGCCGATCAAACAATGAGAATTTTAGCTGAACAAGAAGTGATGAACTTAACAGAGCGTCTTCGTTCACAATTATATGAAGTTGAAAGCGCATTAGGCCGCATTGAAAATGGCAGCTTTGGCGTTTGCGAAGAAACAGAAGAAGAAATCGAAGTTGAAAGACTCAGAGCGATTCCATGGACACGTTTAAGTATCGAGGGTGCTGAAATTCGCGAATCAACATCTAAAAAATTCGCACGCTAGTATTTTTTAAACTCCTGGCAACAGGAAAATGATTATTCTCGAGGGGCAAGGGAAGTTATTGAGTTAACTTCCCTTTTTTTATTCTATTTCAAGGCCATTTCTTCTCGGATGACGGCTAAAATCTGATCGCGACGATCGACTGAATCTTCTTTTCTCAGATCTTTTTGGATGTCAGTGGCTGTCAGCTTCTGCTCTGTTTCAACTTCATTAATCAATTGGTTGAAAGTTTGGTTGGTCATGTACCCTGCAGAAAATCCAACTGACATAAATACGGCCTGTGAAGTTAAGATTGCTAAAAAAATCCGTTTCATTTGCACTCCTTGAAATCATCCTGATTTCTGAATCATTAGACCCACTCTGTATGGGCCTGGGTTAATGCCATTTTGGTGTCGACTGTCTCGATTCTATACAATTAAAGCGAATATATACGTTTTAAACTGGAATGGAACATGAACTAAGCCTTGCGAATGTCATTAAAAGGAGATTTTTCATGAAAAAGACTTTACTCAGTTTCGCGGTTGTTTTGGTCAGTTTAGCTTCGAATGCACAACACAAGGGATATGGTGGTCAGATCATCATGGGGCCTGCGCAAAAATGTTTGCAGATGGCCAGCAATGCGGACTTGTTAAATGAAGTCAATCGTCGCATGAGCTATGCTGAGCAGCCCGTTCAAGAGGACGCGATCGTAACGATTGGTTGTAATTTTAATGTTTTAGTTTCAACTCGAACTGACATGACGACAGGTGCGACAGAATCAGTTCAGTTTAATTTAGGAAACTCTTCTCAGTGCGAAACGGCGCAAGGCTTGTTGCAAAATAAATTGAACCAAAATTTAAATACGAACAGCATCGTGGCAGTTTGTAATTTTAATGTACTCAATCGTTTTATGTTAGCGGCCAATAAAAAATTAACACAACTAGAGTCGACATCGTTTGGAAACTCTTCTCAGTGTGAATCAGCGGCAAAGCAAATTAATAAATAATTTTGGCGAGGTTGTTATATGAAGTTCAATCAATTTTTTAATGTACTAGCGACGACATTTTTAATGAGCCCCATGGTCTTAGCACAATCGATAGATTGTTCGACATTAACAACTCGTACCGAAGTTTTTAATGGTAAAAAGTTTTTAAAATATAACGTTGTGGATTCTGCGTATATGCGTTGTCCACAAGTTCAAGCAACGCGTCCAGTAATGAACTGGAAAATTAAAAAAGCGGAATGGACAGCTCAAGATGAAGTGAATTATGCCAATTTCATCAAAAAAATTGGTTACAGCAAATGTAATACTGTCGATAAATGTTTAGCAGGATCTGATAATCCGATTCGTACCGAAGAAGATTTAATGTTCACACATTATTCGGATTGTGCGGACTTTCCATATTACTTGCGTTCGTATTTTGCTTATAAAAATAATTTACCATTCTCGATGGTGACTGAAATCAAACAAGCTCCATTTACGGATTCTCAACAACAGCAAACGATTGCTGAGCGTGCAAAAATTTTAGCTGAAAAGGGCGAAGCCGCAGCTGCGGCCTTTGATGCGCGTGTCAGGGATTTGCGTTACTCAAGAAATGGTAATATTCCAGTTTCCAAGTTAAATGTTCCATCTAGTTCGGGAGCTGTTCGTGATTTCGCGATTTTTGGCCCACGAATTATGGATCAAGTTTCTTCGGGAACATTGCGTATGTTGAACGGCGCTTTGGGACCTGTCGAATCTGATTTTTATTCTCCGAATATCAGTAAAAACTCGATCCGTCCGGGTTCGGTTTTATATAATGTCGCCGGTCACGTCGCGATCGTTTATGATATTACGCCAAAGGGCGAAGTTTTATATGTCGATGCTCATCCGGATAACTCGGTGACTCGTGGAGTTTTTAATCCTGATTTTAAATTAGTTCGATCATCTTATGGCGGAAATTTTAAAAATTTTAGACCCGTCAAAGTTTTAAATCCTACAATTGATGCCGAAGGTAATATCACAAAAGGTCAAGTAGTGGCCTTATCTGATGCGCAAATCACCGATTTTTCTGTCGAGCAATATGAAGGCAATGGGAAAAATTCAGCGGGCAATACCATTTTTAAATTAAATCCAAACGATTCAAAATCAGTTGATTTTTACGACTGGGTGAAATTCAGATTATCAGGCGGTTCGTACAGACTGGATCCTATCGCTGAAATGAAAAGTGAAATGGCTCAGTTGTGTGTGATGGCCCAGGATCGGATCGCCGCTGTTCAAGCAGCGACAGACAATCAGGTTGATAAAAAAGATCACCCAGATGCGTTGCCACAAAATATTTTTGGTGCAGATGGTGAATGGGAAGCTTATTCAACTCCTGGTCGTGATATGCGTTTAAAATTAAAAATGGTCAGCATTCCAGAAACTGCGAAAACATGGATGTCGCGCTATCAAGCGAAAGATCCATTATTGTCCTATTCAGGAACGAATTTAAAAGCGGACTTAATCGAAGCGTACAAACAATCAGTGGCAGCTTGTAAGATCACTTACAAAAATTCTGCAGGTAAAGACGTAACGATTGGTTTGGAAACATTGATTAATCGTGTTGCGCAAATTTCATACGATCCTTATGCATGTCCAGAAGTTCGTTGGGGCGCCTATAAACAAGATGAGCTCGCTTCTTGTCAAGATTCTCAGGAAAAAATGGAATGGCATCATTTACAACAATTCCTAAGAAATAACTTGGTCAAAGATACAGAAGCTGTGCACGGTTATACATTGGAACAACTTCGTCAAATGAATGAGCGCAAAGAAGTTGATAATAATAACTCTTCGGAAAGATTTAAAATTTCTCCGAAATTAGAAGCGATGTAATTTTCTGAGATACTGATTTGTCAAATGCGGCGATTATTTCGCCGCGTTTGTAACAACACTCCAGCTGCATAATTTATAAAGCATTCTGGCGCCCACGTTTCCATCCCATTCGGATTCGTCAGCTTCACCCGTAGAAACTTCGTTCAAATCGAAACCAACAATCTGACGACCGCTCTGAGCTAATAAATTAAATAGCATAAAAACTTCATCCGTCGAAAGGCCTCCAATAACTGGAGTTCCTGTTGAAGGGCAAAAGCGCGGATCTAAACCATCGATATCAAAAGAAATATAAACTTTTTGTGGCAATTCAGAGATGATGTCCTGTGCAACTGAAGCCCAGCTTTCACCTTTCAGTAATCGCTGTTTTACGCCGACATCAAAAAAAGTTTTAATGTCGTTATGAGCGGTCACATAGTTATATTCTTCTTCACAAAAATCACGAATGCCGACTTGGACTAGCTTTTTGGGCTTGCTTGCGCCCTTTTGGCTCATGACATTGTACATAATTGAAGCATGTGACTGCTCAAATCCCTGGTAAGCTTTACGTGTGTCCGAGTGTGCGTCGATATGTAAAACGCCGACTTCCGATTGGCCATTCGCTGAATGTTTTTCGCAAATGGCTTTGATAGCGCCCAATGGTGTCGAATGATCACCGCCAACCAGGCCAAAAAGTTTTCCAGCCGAAAGAATTTTTTGTGTTTCCGTATAAACCCAGTCTGTTAATTCTGCTGAGGCTTTGTTCACTTGTGCCGTTAAAT
>DALYIB010000005.1:0-31478 GCA_031970595.1 Pseudobdellovibrio sp. | reverse complement strand
AACAAGAGACCCATTCGTGATAGTTTGTCCTGAAAAGTCTTCTTCGCGCAAAATACAATTGTTCGTTGTTGATAAAACTAAAAGTTTCACAGACAAGCCGCTCTCCGAAGGATAGATTCCCGCTGGTGATTTCAACTTGACCTTGACGGGGATTCCCATCTCGGCTTGTGCGGAAAACGACGAAAGAGCTAAAATCAATAATGTAAGTATCTTGTTTAATTTAAAACTAATCATTGGAAACCTCTACTGTCCATCCGTTTGCCGTCATAATAGTTTCTGAAACATCATTCATATCTACGGTTCCTTCCCAGCTGCTCACTGTTGTGATTTTTTCACTGTAATTCATTTCATATTCCCATCCACTATTTGTATTGGTCGGCTGTGACGGATTCATCGCAGGCTGCGATGGAGCAACGCCGTCCTTCATTCCAGAGCAAGACATCAGAATTGACATCAAACCCAACATTAAAAAAATGTTATGAATGCATTTAAATAGTTTCATAGCTTCCTTACAAATTACGTACAGCAATTAACAAAAGTTTAACATTTTCTTAACTGATTAACATATTTTTAACAGATCTGTATCAACCCAATGCAATCGTGTCCCAAATCAAAACATGTCAAAATAAAATATGTCTTTTAATGATTCACAAAAGGTAATAAGTTTCCCACCTCATTTGCATGGTCGCCAATATAGCGACTGTTCATCATGTTTGGCGCTGCCACTGGATTCGTATTAACAACTGTCGCTTGCCCCCCCATTAAACAACCTTGGCTTGTGGTACTTGTGCCTGTACCGCAGTAATGCGCACCCCAACATTTAATAAAATCATTATTTAAAATTGAACAGCTCGCCTCATACGAAGTTGCAATTATTTTCGATGTTAAACCTGTTCCTAAATTAATATTCGCAATGGCCGAAATCAGCGGAGTTCCGTCATCGCCCAAATTCACCGTGTAACCACCACCACCCACATTATTACTTCCTAATAACTGGCCGCGACCGCCGCGACCCCAACATTTAGCATTGCCCGTAGACAATAAAGCACAAGTAGCTTCCCCAGCTAAACTCATTTTTGACGCTGTTGTGATCGAAGAGACTCTGGTTGTAGGTGTTTCAGTATCACCGATAGTCGTCGTGCTATCGATACCCAACTGACCACGACTATTTCGTCCCCAGCATATCGGCGTGCCGGTCATCGATACTGAATTCGGTGCGATGATTGCGCAAATATGCTTTCTTCCGGCTGCAATATCAATAACAACCTCTGATCCTGTAAGCCCCAAGTTCACCGGTGTTAATACAGACATTAAATTCGTTCCGTCGCCCCAATTCGCATTAATAGTTGCGCGACCTAATTCGCCACAATAATTTGTATCAGGCATTGTTCCAAATCCGCAGGTTGCATTATTTCCATAACCCCAGCAATAAACTTTTTGAGTTCCTGGCGCAAATGATCCTGTCGTTAAAACACAGGTCGCATTCTCAGATCCTGCCACACTGAGCACGGTAATATTTGCCCCTGCCACACTGACATAATTCAAATTGGCCATCGATGCTGCGGCGTTATCACTGCCGTAATTCAAAGTATTATCTTGTCCTAATTCACCGCGCGCATTTCGTCCCCAACACTTCAATCTGTCATCGCTAAAAATCAAACAAGTTTTAAACCCCGACGCATAAAGCTTTTTAGGAATACCTGCTCCAATATTAACTGCGGCTGCACTGGGCGAGGTCAGTTGAGTCATGTTGTCGTAGCCGAGCTGTCCGTAGGTATTACTGCCCCAACATTTCACTGTATCGTTGGATAAAATAGCACAAGTATGATTTAACCCTGCACTGATGTCTTTGACCATCATATCAGCGCCCGTAGTTCCAGTATCTTTAACAAAGAATAACCCTGTCCCTAAATCCGTCGCCGCAATTCCTTTCGCTGTCGTTGAACCATAACCTAGCTGTCCGTTCGCGTTTCTCCCCCAACACTTCACTTTGTAAGTACCCGCTGCGTATGTTGAATGTGAATATTTAACGCAAAAATGATAGCCCCAATTAGAAGTGATATCCACTGGCAGCAAGTTATAAACCGTGCGAGAAGCTGTTTGCGCCGTTGGAGTTGTACTGTCAGTGAAAGTGACCGTTGATGTTCCCGTTGTTGGCGCAGGAGTATAACGGACAATTTGGTTATTTGTAATTCCTGCCGTGGGACTCACAGTACTTCCACCGCTCGTCGACGCCGTGTAGTTCTGTAACCCGCAATTGGCTGCAAAACTTAAATTTGCTGTGTATGTGATCCCTGACGTCGCCGGATAATGCAAAAGCGTCGAATTATTAATTGGTGTTTCAATTGTACCAACAGGTGACATATCAATCGTATTAATCACATTGATATACGTTAAAACAGACATTTGCGTTGTCGAATCTTGCACTTGCACTTGCACCGTTGAGGGGGTGACTGGTGCCGTGTATGTTGTGCTTACGCCAGTCAACGGAGAAACCGAACCTGCGCCCAATGTGACAGACCAATTTAAAGTTCCCAAACCACCTGTTGCATTGATTGCCTGAGTCTGTCCTACACAAAGATTCAGAGGCGAAGAGCTTGATGTTACAGGCGAAGTCACAACAACCGGATTAAATGTCTGAATATTTGCAGTTGCTTGAACCATCGCTTCATTATAATCAGTCACATGGCAAGTATCCGTCGTTACTGTTGCAGGTGCTGCATAGTCCGCTTCATCAGGCACGTTGCTTCCGTCAATTCCTCCGGCACCAGCCCCCACACAATTTAACGGATAAATTCCCGCACCAAAGGCACCAGCCTGGCATCCACCTGCATTTGTTGGACCAAAACAAAAATCGTAAGCCGAAGGATTCGATTGTGATACACCAATCAGTGTCGCTAGACTATTGACTGGTATATAATACAAATTGGACTGAAACTGCGTCGTCGGTGTTGGATAACAGCCCAACTTACATTGAAGTGACAATTGCCTTTGCGGTTTCCAAAAAGCCAACGGAACAAAAACTTGTGAAAATGTTTTTTCAAAAAATAATATACAAATACTAAACAAAATGATGGCATTCGTTAATTTCATTCCACTAAAATCGTCCGATTTTATATTACAGTGAATAGAATAAATGTACTAAAACAAGACCTTCGTTTTAGTACATTGGTTCTAATTTCTGCAAAGGCTGTAAAAAATCCTCCATAAAATAGGCAGACAATTCGACTCTGCCCTTTACTCCAGACTTTTCATATATTTTAGCAGATTGCTGTCGCACTGTTGACTCTGAGGTGCCCCTTAAATCGGCCACCTCTTTCAATGTTAATCCTTTTAACAACAAGAGACCTATTTCTTTTTCACTGCCCGTTAATTGCCATTCATTAAACTTGCTATCAATAATTGATCCAATACCTTCAGCTAGTTTAATATGCTCGGCCTCCAGTTTTTGAATCTTATCATCTTTATTTTTAATTTGCTTTTCTAGCTGTATTTGAATATCAATCAATGCCACGCTTCGCGTAGAAATCCAAAATGCGCCAAACATAGATAGTGCTGCAATAATTCCTTCTGCAATTAAGTGTAACAATCCAGTGCAGCCCGATAAATAGTCCGCAATAATGTCAATAATTAAAAAAATTGAAATTGTTAGTAAAAAAAACATGATCATTTTTTTATTGAAATGAATCACGCGCACCTCCAGACTCTAAAATTAGTTCTTTCAATAAATAACTTGCGCAGATTCGCAAACGCATCGAGAATCTTTCACCAGTTGATATTGCTCGATTTCTAAAATCTAAATACTTCTGTCTATCGTCTTGATGTATTTGCTGCAGGTATTCACTTGGCGTTGGGGATCCCATGTGAAGAGGGCGTCGTAGCATTTCGAATAATTGAACAGACCACCGACTTTGATGATCAACAAGGCTCACTTCCCAGAATCCTAAATTGCCTACGCTCTGAACCTGAGTCAGATACTTTTGGAGATCGTTTCTTTCCATTTTATTTACGCCTAACAACACTCAGGTATTGTTACAAGAAAGTAAACAAAAAGAAAGCTATTTAAAACAAAGCTAGTCTTACTTTTAAATACTTAAAAAACAATTCCTATGCCCCAACTCGATTCTGATGGAACTTGAATTCCAGCGCGACTGATATTGTAATCGCGCCAGAAAATTTCAAACCATTGATAATGCAAACCCACTTCGGCAAAACCTGCATATAAAAAATTTTTTTCACAAATTTGCTCGAGCTTTCCAGTTCCGGAATTCTGATAATAACATTTTTTAGTATCGCCACCATAACCACCCAAACCTAAAAACGGTTGAATAGATTCTGTACGATAATAGGCGCGCATCGATACATCAAAACCCCAATAGGTTTCTGAACCACTAGAAAAAAATGAAAGCCCACCTCGAGGCATCAGAACATCGTTATCCATAAATCCACCCGCGTGAATTCCCATATGAAATTGATCGTGATCTTTGGCAGCCTCGATAAACCCATTGATACCCGAATTGCCAGAGAAAAGTGAGCTGGTTGCTGAAGAGCTCGATGCTGATTCTTCTGATGATGAATAGGAATACGCGGGTGAAATCGCAATTCCAGGCGTCACTGGCGCAGAATAAGCTGGCTGAGACGAGCGATAAATAGTTTCCCCTTTTTGATTTTCTGTCGACTGATAAGAACCGATCGTGGGTGCCGATAGCGAAGTGGCTTCCATCATTGTATGACAAGATGATAAAAGAATCACAAGACTGAGTGCCCAAATTTTTTTCATATACTCATGCTAATCTCAATAATTGATTTAGAAAATAAAAATGCGCTCCATTAACATGGAGCGCATCTCGACTAAATAACATGGTTTGTTTTAACTAACTATTATCTTTTCAATTGGATAACTTCGTTCATTAATTCGTCCGAAGTTGTAATAGTTTTTGCATTGGCTTGGAATGCACGTTGATTCGTAATCATATTCACGAATTCTGAAGCTAAATCCACAGTAGATCTTTCCAAAGATTTCGCCATCAATGAACCACGACCTGATAATCGCGGAGCTCCTGTTGAAGCTTCACCCGAATCACGTGATTGTTTAAACAAGTTACCACCGATTTTATGAAGAGCTTCTGGATTTTCAAACTTTGACAAAACGATTTGACCTAAATCTTTAACGTGACCGTTGGTATAAGAAGCTGTCAAAACACCTTCGTCATTGAAAGACAAGCTTGTCACCATACCTGCTGCAAAACCGTCTTGTGACCATTTCACAACGTCTGAATCTTTACCGAATTGCTTAGTTCCTTCACCTTTACCACCAGTGGCTAAGTCTTCACCAAAGTTAAATTTGATTTGTTGGTCTTGCTTAGCTCCACCTTTGAAATTGAAAGCTGAATTCGTTACTTCCTGAGTATTTAAACGACCGTCTTCTGTAAAAGTTAATTTACCTTCTACAACCTGAGCCATCGATTGACCTTCTGGTGCTCCGCCTTCGACTTCTTTGCCGTCAACTAAACCACGGTATGTCCAAGTACGATCTTGCCCTTTTGTGAAAAATAAGTTCAGTAAATGCTTATTACCTTGCGAATCGTACATTTCAACTGATGTTGAATAATGCGATGTCTTGAACGGATCTTTTGGATCGAAAACTTTTGAATCGGCTTCGTTACGAGAATCCAAATTCAATTCTAATTTAATTTCATTTGTCCCTTGAGCATTGATTAATACCTGCGGGAACTTCATATCACCGATTCTGTTTTCTAATTCACCTTTTTCATTGGCCTGAAAACCTTGAACACGGTGCTTTGAATTGTTTACTAAGAAACCATCTTTGTCGAAATGGAATGAACCATCGCGCGTATAGCTGACACCTGTGTGACCTTTAACTTGAAAGAATCCATCTCCGTTCACAGCTAGATCTGTTGCACGGTCTGTACTATCTAAATTACCTTGTGACATTAATGGATTCACAGCCGCAACGCGAGTACCACGTCCGATCTGATTACCTCCATCGATCCCTTTTAAGTTACGTGACATGATATCTGCGAATTCGGCACGAGACGCTTTAAAACCAGCCGTATTCGAGTTTGCGATATTATCCGCTACTACGCCCAAGCTTTGACCTTGTGCTTGCATACCAGATACGCCTGTCCACATTGATGATAGTACACTCATGAAATCCTCCATGTTATATGAAAAATTCTTCGATGAATTTTTCGGTTATATTGAAGGGCCCCCTCTACGAGGACCAGCCCTATTTCACAAACCGTGTAGTCGACACGTTTTGCGTTAAAAATTAGATCACAACTGTTGAGTCAATATTGGTAAAAACATTTTCTTTCAAACTGTTTTTATCCATCACTGTCACAACAGTATTATTTTTCACACTGACGATCAAAGCAGAGTCATTCATTAGAACTAAAGTGTCTTTCGATCCTTTAGCCGCTGCCTTTTTGATCGCATCATCTAGCTTTTGCAAATTTTCAGGATTGTAACTGATCCCTCGGCTTTGCATACGCTCGATCGCGTGATTCGAAAACTTGATCGAAGATTTCAATTCTTCAGGTTTTGCTGCACCGACTTTGACATCTGGTCCAACTTCCACCTTATTCAAGGTTTCTTCGAAAGAAGGTAATCCCGCCTGCTCTTTGGAACTTTTAATTTCCTGCGGAGCTTTGGGAATCAGACTCTCGATACGACTTAAACTGTTTTGCAGTCGGGCCTTATCCATTATCGAACCTCCGTCTCGTTCGGTTTTGGTTGGCTGTTTCCTTTGTCTGCAGAAGCCTGCTTATCCATTGCTTCTTTGAACTTATTCAGCAGATTTCCTTCCATTCCTACTTGCGTAAGAACTTCATCTACCGAGCCTTCCATCGCCTTTTTCTGCGCTTCGGTTCTCTCTTCTTCCTTAATATTATTTTGTGCTTGTGCCTCTGTTTTTTTCAAGTCGAGTTGAGTAACATCTTTTGATTTCTGGTCGTTACTCATAAGACTTGGGTCAGAGAACTGACGAATGTCCTTCAGACGAACAGATTGTTTTCCAACTTGTACGACTGGTCCTTCAGCTGAAAAACCGACTCCTGTAACAACTCCTTCAAAATCTGTTTTCGGAAGAATCTTTTGACCATCGATTCCAACTGCAGAAATTTGAAATTTGTATTGTCCCGCAGGAGCTTTTCTTCCGCGCTCATCTTGTCCATTCCAAGTAATTTTATTTTCTCCTGCTTTTAGTTCGTTGAATTTATATTCACGAACCATGTCGCCTTTTTGATTGAACACTTTCACATCCGCTTGTTTCACATCTGAAGACAAGTTGAATTTAAATTCATGCTCATTATCATAATCAGCGCGCGAAATTTTTGAAGCATCACCCATGACTTTTTTACCGATTAAATTCAAAGCTTGAAATTGTTCGATCGGCTTGTTTCCACCCTTGATTTCACTCAATGTCGTATTCATATTCGTCATCTGTTCCAGCGTCGAAAATTGTGCTAATTGTGCGGCCATTTCGTGGTTCTTCAAAGGATTCGTAGGATCTTGATTTTTTAATTGCGCTAACATCAATTTAAAAAATGCATCTTTATCCATTTTACTGCTGCCAGTTCCACGAACTTGCTTGGATGGGTCCACATAATTAGGATCAGAAACTTTATTTAAAACATTTCCAATATTTTCATCACCTAACATTTGCTTTTGCGCGTCCGTCAACTGAGCTTGCTGCACTTCACCTTTCAGATCAGTACCCGCAGTACCAGCATCTTTCCACGTCTTAGTTCCTTCTTTAATGCCCATGACTCCCATATCGTCTCCTTAAACTGTTAAGCAACTGCGTTGAGTGAATTCCCTTTATTCAAGCCATAGTATCTGCTGGCTGCAGATGTTTTAACTGAAGTTAAAGGAATTTCCGTCGGTCTTGCCAAATTCATATTTCTGTTTTCAGAAAAATTCATCTGACGTCTTGACGAATCTTTTTGTGATTGTTGATTCATCTGCTGCTTCATTTGTTCGAAGAATTGCGAATTCTGAGATTCAGCACCTTGACCATCTGACGAAAAACGAGTTTGATTTTCGGTATTCGTCGCAATCACATTATTAATCTTAACATGTTCCAGACTTAATTGTTGAGAAGCTAGACTGGACTTAAGATCAGAAAGACTTTCTTCGATCAGTTTTTTGACTGATTTATCGTTTGTATTCATTTCAACATTCACAACGCCGTTAGACATTAATACTTTTAACTGCACGTCGCCTAAGCCATGCGATGAATCCAGCTTAACAGTCATCTCTCCGCCACCCTTGGTGACTAGGTATTGTGCTTGATTCATGATTTCCTTAACGGGACTGTCTTCAGGTGCTACATTTTGCGGTGCCTGAGCCACTTGAGATTTCACAATTGAATCAAACGATTTAACCGAGTGAGAATTTTGTCCAGCATGCAGAATTTCAACGCCCGATTCTTTGGATGGTTGATCACCCGAGTCTAACTGCGCATCTGCATCTGAATGAGCCGTTTGTCCTTGTTCATTGGCGCTGGCATTAACAGCTATTGGTGACAGCTCCTGCGATGATGACTTAATTTCTTGTAAATCATCTTTTTGAATATTCTTTTGTAATGAAAATTCAAATTGATCCTTTTGCAAGAAATCACTGACCTTATTTTGAAAGTCATTAGACTGAGAAGTCTGAGCTGATTTCGAATCCTCAGTTTCGACACCGTTCAAACTCACCATTTCTTCAGTACTCACAGCTGATTGCTCTGAGGCGGCATGAGGCTGCTCTGATTGCAACGATAAAGCTGGTTCAGCGTCAACACTGAATAATTCACCCTCTGCAGATGCAGGCGGTGTCAGATTCGCTTCCGCTTCGGATAACACTTGTAATTGTTCAGCAGTTTTTGTTTCGGCTATTTGCAAACTTTGATCAAAGTCTGCAGTTTCAATTTCATTCTCTTTCGAGGCCATGTCTTTTGAAACTACCGGTTCCGCTGTTAATTTTGTGTTTACATCCTTATCTTTCTCCTCTGTTTCATCTTTGTCGTCTTTGTCATTTTTGACCATCTTCTTTTTAATTCCCCTAGATGGCTTTTCATTTTCAGCTTTCAGGTCTTTGGAATCCGCTTTCTCTTTCGGGTCATTTTTTTTCAGCTTTTGTTCAAGATGTTCTTTGAACTCGCTGCTGACCTTGGACTCTTCAAAACCCTTCAGCCTCTTTGGATCGGCACCGCTAGGCGCATCCATTTGCGAGGGGCTGACACGTTGAAGTATATCGATCACTCGCCTCCTTTGTTGTTGTCTGTTGTTGTTTCTTTTTTATTTTCTGCCGGCATACGATAGCCTGCATACTTTTCAGCAAAGACTTGCGCCTTTTCTGTTTTAATTAAATTCAAAATATCTGCCGCACTTTTCTTTTTCATACGGCTTAAAATTTCTATAACTAAATCTTCATCCATTGTCTCAAAAACTTTGGCTGCCTGGATCGGCTTCATATTCGAGTAAACTTGAACCAAAGTGTCTACTTTGCTGCTATCTGCAGCAATACGATCTTTTAAAATCTCGGAAATTTGCTTTCTGTATTCTTCTAATTGAACAAGCTTGCCTTCAATTTCTTCTTTTTGTTTTGAAATTTCAGCCGCTTTCTTATTCAACTCCTCTTCGCGCGCATCTAATTCTTTTTTTCTTTCGGCTAATTTAAATAAATAATCCGAATCATCGGCAGATGATTTAGCAGTTTCAGCAACTGGATTTTCAGCTGCAGGCTTTACTACCGCTTTGGTTTCATCAGAACTCGCTGCAGGTTGAGCCTCTGCTGTTGTCATAAAACCAATTTCAACTTTTTTTAATGTTCCTTCTAAAGAATCAAAATTTTCAACTGCTAAAAACAAAGTTATCGCACATGCAAAAAAGATTGAAAACTGTTTAGCAGGAAAAGGTCTTTTCGCCTTTTTTTCCTTACGCTTAAAAGAAGTTTTGTTTGAATATGACTTGTTCATCTCAGATGTCTGAGATGTTGAATTCTTTTTCGCATTTTTAAAAAACTGTTCGTAGGAAGAACTCATTCTTTTTCAATCCTTGCATGTCTTAAAGTCGCAATTTCATCTAGTTCTTTGTTTTCAATTTCAGCTGCTGTTTTATAAAATTGCTCTTTTTGTTTCTCTTTCAGCTTCTCTATCATTTTAGCCTCTGTTAAGGCTTTCAGCAAAATTTCACGATAAGACTCGACTTCTTTTCTGAGCTGATTCAGACTTTCGTTTTGACGAGCAATGCGAAGGTCTTGTCCTTTAACGAACAGATTGATTTGTTCGACCTGATTTTGCCATGAATGCTGGTCTTGGATAAGCTGACTGCGTTGTTGCAAATTGGCTTGTTTAACTGAGATCATCTCGTCACGTACTTTCTCAGCAGCTGATAATCTTTCTTCAGCTTCTAAAAAATCTTTGCGTGCCAAATCGACTTGGATATGACGATGCTTTAAAACTTTTTCCAGAGAAAATTTAAATTTCATACTTCATCCTAAATTATGAAATCAAAGACAGATTTAATTACCTGTAATAATTTGTAATTGCCGCAAACAAGTATTCATATTCGACAGATCATCCGTACTCTGCTTTAGAAACTCGTTGATAGCATCATTTGCCTTAACCGCTTTATCAATACGTGGATTAGCACCAGCTTTATAAGCCCCGATATTAATCAAGTCCTCAGCTTCTTTGTAAGTCGCAATCAATTCGCGTAATTTTTGTGACATTTTTTGATGATCTTTCGAAGTCACAGCTTTCATGACACGACTGGCGCTTTGTAATACGTCAATGGCAGGAAAATGACCACGGTGAGCTAAATTTCTTGATAAAACAATATGACCATCAACAATTGAACGCACCGAATCCCCGATCGGATCATTCATATCATCGCCTTCAACCAGAGTCGTATAAAATCCAGTAATAGATCCTGAGTTTTCAAAATTTCCCGCGCGCTCTAGTAATTTAGGCAAAGTGGAAAATACACTCGGAGTATATCCACGTGACGTAGGCGGTTCACCGATCGACAATCCAATTTCACGCATCGCCATTGCAAAACGCGTGACAGAATCCATAATCAATAAAACATTTTTATTATTTTTAGAAAAATACTCAGCAATAGCAGTGGCTACATAGGCGCCCCGCATACGCAGCAAAGGACTTTGATCACTGGTCACGCAAACAACGACTGTTTTCTTCATGCCTTCAGGGCCTAAATCATTTTCAATAAACTCTCGAACTTCACGACCCCGCTCGCCGATTAATGCAATCACATTAATATCTGCTTCGGTTTGTCTGGCCATCATACTCATCAATACGGATTTACCAACGCCCGAACCGGCCATAATAGCCACACGCTGGCCACGTCCAACAGTAATGGCTGCGTTGATCGCGCGCACACCCACATCTAACGATTTACGAATAGGTTCGCGCATTAATGGATTTACAACTTCAGAATAAAGTGGAACTTCTTTTTGACCTTCGATAGGACCTTGTAAATCAATCGGCAAGCCCAATCCGTCGACAACTCTTCCCAGCATATCTTCACTGACTTTAACTGTAGCCACTGATTTTGATAAAACAATTTTCGATCCTAAAGAGACTCCACGCATATCGTTTAAAGCCATCATCAAAACTTGACGGTCTTTAAATCCAACGACTTCCGCCAACAGCGGTTTATCGCTGGTTGGAGATTCAATGGCACAAATACTTCCCACACTGGCACCTGGTAAAAATCCTTTGATTAATAATCCAGTGACCTCGGTGACCTTGCCACTATCTTTGGTTAAGTGGATATTTTTTAATAGGTCGAAGTATTTTTCTAATTGTAAATCCATTATCCCGCCATCGAAGACTTAACTTTCGGAAGCATTTGACTGATTTCTTCCCAAAGTTTTGAAGTGCGCTCGTCGATACGAGCATCAATAACGCCGTAATTCGTTTCTACGATACAGCCACCCGCCTGAACTTTATCTGATGGCTCGACTTTAACATTTTTCAAAAATTCGAATTCACGTCCAGTGGACTGTTTCATTGTTTCGATAAATTCAACTTGTTCCTTGGCAATTTGAACGACAACATCTTGCTCAGCTTGCGCTGTCTCGATGGCTTTTTTAATAACTGTTAAAACAATTTCTGGATTTTGTTGAATATGATCGAACGCAATTTTTTCAGCAACTTTATAAATCAAACTAACAATGTGGCTTTCGTTTTGTTCAACCATATCTGTTTTGATTGTTTCTACTTTAACAAGGACTTCATTCAGCTGTTGCAAACCAAATTCAAGCTCGGATTTTTTCTTTTCAAAAGCCGCTTTGAAGCCTTCATCTTGACCTAATTGATAGCCTTCTTGGTAGGCCTGCTCTTGAACAACTTGAATTTTTTCTAAAACTAACTGCTCAATTTTTTGTTCTTCGGACTGCTTTTCAATTTGCTCGATGCCTGTAGTTTTACGCAAGACATCGCTCATAACGAAATCAGCGCCTTTTTCTTTGCGCTGCAAATAGTCCAAAGCTTGATCCGGCGTACCCAAATCAAATTGCTTTGGCTTGTACTCCATTACAGAGACATTCGAAGTATCTTCTTTGCCTTTAATCAAACTAGACCATCGCATCTTCAGATCCACCGCGCGCTATAATAATTTTTCCTTCAGCTTCTAGGCGACGTGCCACGTTGACGATTTCTTGTTGCGCTCCTTCAACATCTGACAATCTGGCTGGGCCCATATTATTTAGATCTTCGCGTAACATTTCGGCAGCACGTGCAGAAATGTTTTTGAAAATTTTTCCGCGAATATCTTCGTTAGCCGTTTTCAGTGCTAATAATAATTTATCATTAGCCACTTCTTTCAGAAGCATTTGGATTCCGCGATCATCGATTTTAATAATATCCTCAAAGACAAACATCAATTTTCGGATTTCCTCTGCCAATAACGGATCTTTTTCCTCAAGACGTGCCATAATTGATTGCTCTGTATTTTTATCCATCACGTTCAGCATTTCAGCAACCGGCTGAACTCCACCCAATGAGGACTGTTCGACTGAATGTGTATTCGATAACTGATTTTTTAATACTTTATCAATATCTGAAATCAATTCAGGATCCACGTTATCTAAATTCGCCATTCTCATGACAACTTCAGCTTGCAAACTTTCTGGTAAACGACGTAATACTTCACCTTTTTTTTCTGATTCTAAGTGAGCTAAAATAACCGCAACTGTCTGTGGATGTTCATTGATTAAAAACGTCGATAAGGCTTTCGCATCAACCATTTCTAATGATTCAAGTGTTCTTCCGCTGGATCCACTGATATTTAAACCACCCATAATACCACGAGCACGCTCTTCACCAAGGGCATTTATAATCGTTTCTTTGCTGGCAATTTTATCTGAAAAAATGAAATCTTCGGATTCACTGAGAGTTTCATAGAATTCCTCAAGAACACGTTTTGTAATATGTACTGGAACGATTTTAAATTTGGTCATCAAATGAATCAATTTACGAATATCGCCATCATCCATTTTACTAAACAAAACCTTAATCGCATCTTGTCCTAAATAGTTGACTAAAATCGCAGCTTTGTCGATTCCACGCAAAGTATCATAATCTAAATTTTCGAATTTCGTCGCCGCCTTCATAGACTATTCCTTTCGAGAGACCCACATATTAATTGCACTCGATGCTTTTTCGTCATCTTTGTTAATTAAGTTCATAATACGATCTTTTAATAATTCACTTTCAGCTTTTTCAGGATCGACTGATTCTTGCAGCATCGGTAAGACATTTCCTAAACCTGGTAATGAATTATCGACTGATTGTAATTCTTCTAATTCCTCAATAGTACGAGGCAACATTTCTTCGACTGAGTCAGTAAATGAATCTGTAATCCATTGCATAAAAGGTCTGATCACCATAAAGAAGAACAACATCAATGCAAATCCTAACAAGCCCCACTTAAACAAAGACTGAATCAGCTTTTTCTTTTCCAAATTGGTTAACAATTTTTCGGTATCTGAAAAATCTTCAGGTTGAAATTGAATTGATTCAATTTTAACTGAATCGCCTCGAGCCGCAACAAAACCAATCGCACTTTTCACTAATGATTCATACTTAGCAATTTCTTCAGCAGAACGTGGTTGCCATTTTACTTCTTCTTTACCGTCAGCACCCACAGTTGTTGTCGTAACGCCGTCAACTAAGACAGCGACACTGATTTTTTCAACACCACCAGCAGCTTCTTTGACATTACGAACTGTTTTTGGGACTTCGTAATTGACTGTTTTAGTTTCTTTTTTGACATCTTGTTTAAATCCCACTTGACCGTTGTTGTCTTCGGCACCAGGGATGTTCGAACGAGAGCCCGGAATTCCATTTGGATTCATGCGTGAACCATCAAGGGATTCTTCGTTTGTTGTGATACTGCGAGTCGCAATTTTATCGGCGTCTACGATTTCTTCAACAGAGCTCACAACTTTTTGATTGATCGAAGCATCTACACGAGTCACGATTTTTCCATGACCAACGACTTTTGATAAAATACTGTCGATACGACTTTCAAATTCTTTTTCAACTTGTTGTTTCAGTTCCAAAATTTCGCTGGAAGCGCCTAAAGCTCCATCTGATTTTTTAGAAAGCATTTTACCATGCTCATCGATAATCGAAACGCGTTCTGGATCCATGCCCTCGACAGCATTAGAAACTAGAAACCGAATTCCTCTCACTTGATCCGGCGTCAACGATTTTCCAGGATGTAAAGCGACAACGACGGACGCTGATGGTGGAGTGGCTTCTTCCATGATTGCTTTTTTCTGTGGTAAAGCCAGCATGACTTTCGATTGTTTTACGGCCGACAAAGTATTGATAGCGCGGATTAATTCGCCTTGCAAAGCACGCTGATAGTTTACTTTTTGCGCGTAGGAATTAATTCCAAAATCTGTTTTATCAAAAAGCTCTAAGCCGATTGTTCCCATGTTGGCAGAACCCAGTTCCGACATTAATTGCATCTGAGTTGCATGCAATAATTCACCAGGCACTACGATGGTTTTTCCCTCGTCTTTTAATTGATAAGGAACATTTTTCGCATTTAATTTCGCAATGATAGTTGGCATTTGATCCGGCGGCACATTTGTCAACAAAGGTGCATAGTCTTTACCAGAAGACATAAAAATCACAAATCCAATCGCAACGACTATAACCAATCCGGAAAATGTTAAAGCCAATCTCTTGGTCGGACCAATCGACTTATAAAATTCACGAAATTGAACTAATAAACCACCAAAAAGTTTTCCCACATCACACCTGCATTTTCAAAATTTCTTGGTAAGCATCAATAATTTTATTTCTGACTTGAACCATTGTTCTCAAGGCGATATCTGCTTTTTCAGCTGTGATCATAACCGAAGCTATATCATCCGTTTTTCCAGTTGCAAGCTCTTGAATTTTTTTATCTGACTCTTTTTGCAGTTCGTTCACATTTGAAATAGCTTCTGTCAATGTATCCGAAAAGCTTTTTCCAGCTTCGGTAACATTCGAACCTTTTGAAATGAGATTATCGCCGGTTGTGATTTTTGAACCACCCGACTCGACAAACCTATTCGCATTTGAGATTGTGAAACCATCCATGGTCAGACTCCTCTAGCAGTGTTATATATATTATTATCTACCAATTTCTAGTGCACTTAAAGCCATATCTTTAGTCGCTTGTATAGCCTGTACGTTAGCCTCGTAGGAACGAGACGCCTGTATCATATTGGTCATTTCTTCCATCAAATTAATATTTGGATAAGCGACATATCCGTCTTCGTTGGCATCCGGGTGATTGGGCTCGAATTTCATTAATGGAGCTTTTTTATCATAAACTACATCTGTTACTTGCACTCGACTAAAGTCATTTTTGGGATCGCCAGCGCCCACGATTTCACCGAAATTTTTCGCATCCGGCATCGCTTCGAACACAACATCTTTTCGACGGTAAGGACCGCCTTCGGGCGTTTTAGTTGTATTGATATTCGCAATATTCGAAGAAATTGTATTCATGCGCATTCGCTGCGCCGACATACCACTTCCACTAATTCTGAAACCTGATAAAAAATCTGACATATAAAACCCCTAACTAGCGTCCTTCGCTAATTGCGTACTTTAAAGCAGCCATTTTTTTATTAATTAATTGAAGTGCTGATTTATATAAAATGGAATTTTCCGCTAATGCTGACATTTCTTTTTCTAAATCCACAGTGTTTCCATCGTTATTAATAGCCACATCTGGATTTTCATAAATTTCAGCAGTCGGAGTGCCAGTTGAGCCAATCGCGAAATGTTCTCCGTGAGTCGCAGCCATCGAAGCGTTTCCGTCCAGGTCCAAAGCGCGGGCTAATGTGTCTTCGAAATCCACTTTTTTGGCATGAAAGCCCGGAGTCTCTGCATTTGAAATATTTGCAGATGTCACATTATGGCGAATTTGGCGCATTCTTAAAGAAGTCGCCAAAGCGTCCGTTGTTTTGTCGAACAAATTACTCATAAAAAGCCCTCCATGCGATATTGGTTCAATTTATTTCGTAAAGTACGAATTGATATTCCCAGAATCTCGGCTGCTTTAGTTCGGTTTTGCTGAACGAAATACAGCGTCTGCAAAATATACTGTCTTTCTACAATTTCCAGTTTAAGTCCTACTGGAAATTCCACTTCTTTTTCCCCAGGCAATTCAACATCTGTAGGTTCGATTGTATTATTTGCGCATCGAGCGGCGGCTTTTTCTAGAACAGACTCTAAAAACTGAGTCTCTTCAGGCCAGCTAAATTGTAAGAGTTTTTCTTTGGCCTTTTCGGTTAGCCTAAGCTCAGCTTTATTGTGCATGAGTTTAATAACGCCCATATTGAAATCTATTGATTCTAATAACTGTTTTTTCGATTCCATTATTTCAATTCCCCTTCGGCCTTAGCTGCGGTTGCAGGAATACGTTTTAGGTATTTTTTATAATCATCTCTCCACTGAGAACTATTTAGTTTTTCGTTAGCCAATTTGGCCCAGAAACCAGATTCATCACCCTTAAAGTCGCCCCAAACATCTTTAGCTTTTTTCATTTCACCTTGGCTGAAATACAGCTCACCTAAACGATAGCGCTCCTCTGATAAAGGCGATTGTTTATCAAATTCATTCAAAAGTTGATTCAATGATTGAATCGCAACATTTTTCTGATCGGCTTTGATAGCAATCTGAGCCATTTGCTTTAAGGCTTTTTCCTTTTGCGCTGGGCTGATTTCTGTTTTCACCAATTGGCTTAAAACATCAACGGCTCTTTGATAGTTTTTATTTTTAGCTTCAAGCTCTGCCAGTTTGATCGCACTAGGCGCCACTAATTGTGGGCGATCTTTCCAAGTTCGATAAACTTCATTTAAATATCGAATCGCCGCACTGATATTTTCTTTTTTCTCATAAATCTGCGAAGCTAAAAAGACTCGTTGAATTTGATCTTGCTCAGAAAGCTCGGAAGGGTTTTTGATTTGATCCAAAGACTGACTAGCTTCTTGGTATTTTGATTCATTGAATAAGCAATTGGCTTTCGCCAAATTGATTTGTGAATTCAATGGCAAATAGTAATTGGCTTTAATAAATTTTGAATCGTTATCATCCCCTAAAGCTAATAATCTTTTTTGAACAGATTCTAACATTTTATATGCCTGTGCATACGCCCCAGCAAATTCATAAGCTTTGGCTAACGAATAATCCGTATCCATTCGATCTTGTTTTTTTAACCAAGTATCTGAATATTTTTTAAATGTACTCAGTGCTTTTTTATGTTCGCCTTGTTGAGAATAATAGTGAATTTGATCGTTAATATTTTTTACGATCCTTTTAGTGACTTGATCTGAATTTTTTCTGTTTGGAGCCGCTTGATAAAATGCCGTTAATAATTGAATCGCTTTATCATATTCATTTCTACGTGCAAAACCATCTGCGATCATAGTCGTTTTAAATTGATCCACATTTTCAAGATCGCTTTTTTTAGCAAGCTCTTCCATTTTTTGAATTGTTTGCTCTAACTCTAAAGGCTTCATCCCCTTCATGCGTGTACTTTGCAAATGCAGCCGCGCAATAATCGTACGCGGACTGTCGCCGTATCTGAAATGCGTTTCCAAGTAAGCACCTGTTGATTTAGATAAATCAGCTCCCATAATTTCAAGCAGCTCTCCTACGCGAGTCAGTGCGTACGGCGCATGATCATGAGAAGGAAAATTTTGAACGAAATCAATTGCTGCTTTATGGGCCTCTACTGGCTTTTGTAATCGGAAAAGAGCTTCCATTTTATTATAATACGCATTTGGAAAAAGCGCGGTTAATTTGTCATATTTTTTAATGGCTTTGACGTAATTATCATAAGCTTTTTCATAGCTTTCATTACTCATGTACATATCGGCGCGGCGAAAAGCTGCTTCGGCTTTGACCAAAGGATCATTAGCTTTTTCTTCGATTTCATTCACAAGCTTAATAGCTTCTTCTACCTGACTCAGCTTGGATAAAGAATATGCCAAACCCAACTGAGCATAATATCTTGAAACATTATTTTTATATTGTGGATTTTCAATATGTGTATTCAGACGACGAGAAGCTTCCAAATAGTTTTTGCGATCAATATTTAAAAAACCTAACGCCAAAGACGTTCTTTCGGCTAAAGGACTTTTTGGAAATTGATTCAAAGCTTGCGAGTACAAAAATGAAATTTGTTCAAAAAGTTCGTTATTAGATTTATCATTTTTCCATGTTTCTAACAAAGCATCGGCCGTCATTAAATAAGCCATGTCTAAATATTTAGATTCTGGGTATTTTTTAACAAACCAATCAAATGTCTTTTTTAAAACTAAAGGACGTTTTTTTTGAAAGAGTGTTAATAACAATCGGGCTTGCTTGTTTTCTTCCGTATTTTCAGGAACGATTGAATAGTCTGGTGGATTGCTTTTCATTTTTTTCCAAAAGCTGTATTCCTGATCAATCATTGGAAAATTGAGATAGTAATTTGTAAGACCTTTTAAAATAGCGGCTGAGTTGACTTCGTAATCTTTGATCCGAAAACGATCGAATTTGATATCCCCGCCATCAAAAAGACCCGATTTTAAATCCACTCCGCCATCCACAAAAGTCCCAATCCCGTCCAAGTCACTGATTTTCAAATAATCGACATCCGCCGGCTTTCGAGCTGGTTGAGCTGCAGATTCTTTCTTTGCAATTGGTTTTGAGTTCTTTTTGACAGTTGCGGCAGTCACAGGTGCTGATTCATTGGCATAAAAATCTACAATCAATTTCGAGGGCTGATCTGTCAAATAATCAAAAGCTTCGACATTTTCGTTTTTCAAATAGAATTCAATTGTTGTGACTTTATCTAGATCTGCAGGTTGTACTTTAATGTCCGCGACATAGGGATTTGCTTGCAATTTCAACGTTTTCTCAATCGCCTCAGGCAAACCTTTAATTTTAAGCACGACTTTAGTCTGTTTGCCAACAGTTTCGCGCTTGATATCATAGTCCCAGCTTTTTTGACCCAAGATTTCGAAGTTCAAAGTTTCGCCTTGTAATTTCAACTGAGTTTTCAATTCAGCCAGCACAGACTTTGGTATAAAAACAGTCAATAAACCTAAAATTAAAATCGTTTGTTTGAAGCTTGCAAATTTCATCATAAAAATGAAAAGCATTTCAGGTGCCAATCAATTTTAGCCATTTCAGTACGCCAAATGCTGTATTTTTATTAATAGGCAAAATTGTCCTCTCTTTTTGGCGATGTATGACAAATTCATGACGGTGCTTTACTGGACTAGACTGTCTGGCTATTTGTCAGATAAATTATGTAAATGAAATTAATATTTTGCCTTGGCCTATTCCTGTTAACAGGTTGCGTGTCACAAATTTTCAAAGAACCGAACCCTACTTTTTCTAATGAAGTCAGCTTGCAAGCACCTGATTCTCCGTTCTATAAATTGGAGAAATCTATTTTCCCTTCCTGGAAAAACAAAAGCACCGGAAATGTCATTTCCATTTTATCTGATTGTTCAAATCAGAACTTAAATCTAAAGCAGGCCTTACAAATCATTTCTGGATCTGTTGATAATGCTCAAATCAAAGAAGAGAAAAAAATGACCGTTCAAAATAAATCAGCACTTTTTCAAAAAATTGAAGGTGAAATTGATGGGTCTGCTATTTTAATTCATTCTTTGTCCTTTAAAAACAATAACTGCTATTATGTGACATCACTTTCGGGATCGCCTGAAAAACTGGCTGTGGATATTAAAAGCTGGGACTTGTTTAACAAAAATATTCAATTTAAAAAATAATGTCTGAAAAAAGCTATAACTCTTTCGAAGAAATCAAAGGTAAAATCAAAGAACAACTCGAGTTCTTTGGTGGCACTGGATTTTTGATTCGCGATTGCTTTTATGAACTCCGTCGCAAGCCTGTTCAAATGAATCTACTGGTCGATCAAATTTATTTCATTGGCGTTAAATCATTACCATTAATCATTTTAACTGCGGTTTCGACAGGTATGGTGATGTCTTTGCAGTATGGTTTGGGTCTGGAAAAATTTGGAGGAAAGCCTTACGTCCCGCGACTGGTTGCTTCGACGATTTTACGCGAAATGGGCCCCGTGTTTACCAGCTTGATGTTAGCAGCACGTGTGGGTGCTGGTATTGCCAGTGAAATTGGGTCTATGGTTGTAACACAGCAAATTGATGCCATCCGTGCATTAGGAACTTCACCCATTCAAAAAATAGTTATACCCAGAATCTTGGCTTGTTTGATTTCATTACCACTTTTGGTAGCGATTACAAATATCGTAGCCAATATGGGCGGACTTGCTATTGGTTACTATGAATTATCTCTCGATCCTTTATTTTATTTTAATAAAGTATTAGCTACTTCGAATCTCAAAGATTATATCCCTGGTTTATTCAAAGCCCTTGTATTTGGTTTTTTTATTTCTGTTTCAGGATGCTATTTTGGATTGAATGTTAAAAATGGCACCAAAGAAGTGGGCATTGCCACTACAAAAGCTGTTGTTGTCGCCTCGCTGAGTATCTTGGTCGGTAATTTTTTTATATCAAAATTATTTTGGGTAATTGAAAAATGGCTTTAATTGAAATTAAAAACTTCAGAAAGTCGTTCGGCTCTAAAACAGTTCATGAAAACGTCAGCTTTTATGTTAAACGCGGAGAATGTTTGGGCCTAGTCGGCGGATCTGGCTGCGGAAAATCAGTTTTGCTACGCAGTTTAATTGGCCTGGAAAAACCAGACAGTGGAAATATTGAAATTGATGGTCAGGACATTACTTTCATGTCCGAAACCGAGCTTATTCCGATTCGTAAAAAAGTCGCTTATGCTTTCCAGGGCGGAGCCTTGTTTGATTCGTCGTCTGTGTATGAAAATTTAGCCTACCCGCTGCGTGAACATACATTGTTATCTGAATCCAAAATTGCAGATAAAATAAAAAAACAGCTAACAGAGTTCGGCTTAGCGGATGCTTTACAATTGTTTCCTTCTGAATTATCAGGAGGTATGCAAAAACGCGTCGGACTGGCTCGTGCGATGATGCTGGATCCAGAAGTTATTTTGTATGATGAACCCACTGCTGGTTTAGATCCTTATAATACGAAAAAAATTCAAGAATTGATTTTACGACTGAAAAACAAAGGTGTGACTTCCATTTTAGTTACACATGATATGCCAACAGCGATTGCTGTTTGTGACAAGTTTGCTTTTTTAAAAAATAAAACGATTGCTGAACAAGGCACCATTGAGCAGTTAAAAGAAAAGAAAGACAGCCTTATTCATCAATTTATCGAAGGAAATTTATTATGAATCAAAAACAAGTCAAAGTAGGACTTTTTATTATTATTGGCGTGATCATTACAGCCGTTTCCATTTTTTTGATGGGTTCAAATAAATCATTTTTTCAAAAAACAGTTAACTTACACAGCTATTTTGACTCGGCCCAGGGATTAAATAAAGGCGGCGTTGTTTCATTCGCCGGAGTTAAAGTTGGAAATATTGATGCGATTGAATACGACGATGTGAAGGATTTAGTGAAGGTCAGCTTCATCATCGAAGAAGACTATGCCGCTAAAATCAAATCCGATTCAGTTGTGGAAATTCGTACTCAGGGCGCTTTAGGTGATAAATATATCTATATTACTCCAGGGAAATCCGAAGCCAAAGTCAGCGATGGAATGGAAATGAAATCAGAATACGGTAATGATTTTCTGAGTGTTCTATCCAAACGTGGCAGCGAAAGTGAAAAAATATTTGATGCCATCACGGATTTTCAAAAGTTGGCACGTAGCTTAACTGAAAATAACAAGCTGCCATCTTTGATATCCAAAATGGATCAAGCGGCTGGGAATTTGAACGAAGCCTCTGCTGAAATCAAAAAAGCACTAGCCCAAGGCCGATTGGATAAAACTTTAACCAAAGTAGATCGTATTGTTGAAAAAATAGATAATGGACAAGGGACACTCGGTGCCTTGATCAACGATCGCAGCTTGCATGACCGTCTTAAGGGTATTTTGGGTGCTGGACAAAAACAGCAACAAGTTAAATCGATCCTCAAATCCAGCGTAGAAGACGAGTAATTCAAAAATGAAGACAACTGTCCAAAATCGCCGACCTTCAAACAAAGGCATTATTGGGCTTAAAAAAATTCCTCTGCTTTCTGTAAACGACAACAGAGGTCAATTCATCAAACCTTTTCCTGCGAATTTTCAAAAAAAATATTCTTTCAATAAAAATTTGGAAATTTATTACAGTTTTTCAAAGCAAAATGTATTTCGTGGTTTTCATTTACAAAAATCAAAATATGATTGCGCTAAAATAGTCACCTGTTCAATTGGAAAAATTTTTGATGTAGTCGTTGATTTACGACCAGACAGCCCCACCTATTTGAACATTGTGACCACGATCCTGTCGGATAAATCTGATTTTTCGCTATTAATTCCAAAGGGCTGTGCCCATGGATATTTTTGTTTGGGAAAAAACAACTTAGTTCATTATATACAAAATCAACCTTTTCATGAAAAACACTATACCGGATTTCACTACAGTTCATTTCCGGTGCGCTGGCCGCCATCTTTTTCAAGAAAAATAATATCTGATAAAGATCAAAAACTAGAAATTTTTCAAAAAAATTAACTAAATTGTCTTGGTTGAAATTATTTAAGTCTCTGCCACTTTCTCTTTTCTCTTTTCTCTTTTCTCTTTTCTGTTTTCTCTTTTCTCTTTTCTCTTTTCTCTTTTCTCTTTTCTGTTTTGTACTTTCTATTTTGTAACTTGAGCCTAACCCCATAATATTTCCCATTCGCTCGACGACAACCCTTTCAGTCGATCTTTTTTATAATTAATCTCTCCGTTGGCTTCTTTGACATTTAACTGAATATAATTTCGTACGATCTGATAAGGCTTCCATCCCTGAATCACCCTGGTAAACGGCCGATATTTCCACACTTTGTTCGGCTTCGTGTTGGACTTTTTACGGGTATCGGTCACACGCGATGGAATTAAAAATCCATTTTTCTGAAACTGCTACGCAATTTGCCCCGCCACTGTTCGCAAAAACGCCTGTCCGTGGGATCTTTTCGGAAATCGAACCAGCAAATGAATATGATCGTGATTAATGGATTTCTGTTCCACCTTGATAAAAAAGCGACGTGCGTATTTTTGGATTGTGTGGTTCACAATTTTAAATCCTAACGGTGACCGAAGCCCCCGGCGCAAGGATTTAATGTCTGCTTTAAAAACCAAATGAATCGGTGCGCGCGCGGACAACGGGCGCGCCGTACGACCACGGCGTTTGTTGCGCAAAGTCCCACCATGATTGTAACGAAACTGCCAGTTTGGTTTGTTAAAATCGAACTGTTTTTGCTGATTGTAATTTTTTATTTGTTTGGTGTTGTTATTTTGATTGTGATTTTGTTTTTGGTGACCCATACCCGAAGTGCTCCTTGAGAGAAACACCCAGCAAGGAACGGAGCACGGGCGAAATGAGTTGAGGTAGGAAAGATTGAATTTGAAATCGTATGTCGGATCAAAAAATTAAATAGATTTAAAATAACAGGCCGTACAAATCAAAGTAAGTAAGCAAAGTACTTTAATTTACTTTAAAAATTTACCGACGCTTTTTTTGAAATTGGAATCGTCGGCAGGAATGCCACGACGATCTAAGGTGAAACGCAATTCTTTGACATATCCTTTGCGATACTTGTGCTCGATCGTATTTAAAATCACATCGGCCATAAAAGTCATTTGCTGCATCCAAGCCGCATTTTTAACCCATATCCAAAGTGTTCCATTGTTGTACGACACTGGCTCGGTGTATTCCGCGATACTTGCTCCGACAACATCCTTCCAAGTCAGCCACAACTTCCAACGCAAAAACTGATCAGAAACAACTCCACCCTTTTTCGAGTCATCAAATAGGTTTTTTAAAACCTCTCCGGTTGTTTTAAATTTGGTTCGGTAGTCTTGGTTGCTCACAGGCTGATTATTCATCAACTGCTTGCTTTTTTCGATCATAAAGTCTATCTAAGGCGCAGTGACAAAATCAAATTTTCCATCACAAACAATCAGTGTTGTCGGAGCCGGCCTTGCGGGTTCCGAGTGTGCCTTTCAGTTAGCCGAAATGGGCTTTAACGTTCATTTATACGAGATGAGACAGAAAAAACTGACTCCCGCCCATAAGACAGTCGACTTTGCAGAACTCGTTTGCTCGAACTCTTTCGGCAGCCTGGCCGAAGTTTCAGCACCGGGGCAGCTTAAATGGGAAGCAGAACAGTTGAATAGTTTAATTCTTCGCAAGGCCAAAGAATTTTCAGTTCCCGCAGGGCAAGCCCTGGGCATCGATCGTGAAAAGTTTGCACAGGCCGTGACTGAAGAAATTTTAAAACATCCACGAATTAAAATCATTCATGACGTCGTTGAATCCTTAGATCAAATTCCTCGTCCCGCTGTCATTGCTACAGGACCGCTCACAGATGAAGGTTTGGCGGCTTCTTTACAAAAACATTTTGGAGATGAGTTTTTATATTTCTTTGATGCCATCGCGCCGATTGTAGATGCCGATTCGATCAATACAGAAATAGCTTGGAAAGCCAACCGCTACGACAAAGCTGAAAACGCCATTGTCGGCCAACCTTTCGAACAAACAGGTGGCGATTACTACAACTGTCCGATGAACAAAGAACAGTATTTAGCTTTCATCGACGAAATTACCAAAGCTCGCAAAATTGAACCCAAACATTTCGAAACGACTGAATTTTTTGAAGGCTGTATGCCGATCGAAGTCATGGTCGAACGCGGTCCTCAGACATTGCGATTTGGTCCTATGAAACCCGTTGGACTCGATGATCCTAAAACAGGACGATATCCTTACGCTGTTGTTCAACTTCGTCAGGATAACAAAGAAGGCACCGCCTATAACATCGTCGGATTTCAAACCCGCATGGCCTACGGTGAACAAACTCGCGTCTTCAGAATGATTCCTGGCTTGGAAAACGCCGAATTCCTTAAGCTGGGCAGTATCCATCGCAACATGTTTATTAATTCCCCGAAACGTTTGAACAAAGACCTTTCTAGTAAAAATGATCCTTTATTATTTTTTGCCGGCCAAATTACTGGAGTCGAAGGTTATTTTGAATCGACATGTATTGGTCTTCTGGTCGCTCAGTTTCTAGCTCAGAAAATTTCGGATAAACCTTTTTCACCACCACCCAGACATTCCGCCTTGGGGTCATTAATCAATGCGATTACGGATGAATACCGAATAGAAAATTTTCAGCCGACGAATATTAATTTTGCTTTATTGCCACCATTGGACGAAGAAACAAAGAAGAAAATCAAAGATAAAAAAGAACGCAAGTCCCTACAAATACAAAAAGCGCGAGAAGCGCTTTCTGTATGGAAAAATTCAATTTTGTAAAATCGAATTATAACAATTTGAATAAATCGTCAAAGTCGTTAGCTACTTTGTTCAATTCCATTTCTAGATTTGAACCTTGACCATTTTCGTATGTATTCATGCGCTCGAAATCAGCGCGGAAATTTAACATACGTGATGTTGCATAAGTCACTTTTTCACCTAAACGATCAATCGTTTCTAGGATTTCTTTTTTCTTAGCATCATTGATACGACCTTTTTTATCCCAACGTTTTAACATTTGCGCCAAGATAAATTTGTTTTCAGCTTTGATCATTTCATCTGTGTAAGCTGCAAACTTTTGTGTCCACTCAGTTGATTTTGATTTATCAGTAATAATATCATTGATAAATTTTGCATAATTTTTATTTAAATCGTATGCATTTCTGATGAAAACACCATTGTTTGTATCCATATAATATGATCTTGTATCCGCATTCGCAGAACCAATAATCATGTCATCGCCTAACAATGATAATTTCGTATGTAATGAAATACCTGTTCCAACATGAGAAGCATTGTATTCAAAGTAATCTAAACGAGGTAATACTCTTTGTGTTGTATCACCACCACGGCTTTTTGCTAAACGAGCCGAAATGTATGGATCTTCGAATAATTTTTTCTCTTCAGCTTGTAAACGAGCATAATCTTTGAAAAGTTGAATCATTTGGTAACGAGCAAAAATGTTGATCACATTTAAATCCGTTGTCGCAAAAGAATTCGTCAACAAAGTCACGTGTACACGGTAACAATCACCGAAATCGCCATTCAACATTTTAGCTAAACGATGAACCATTCCAGATGGCATGAATAAATAAGCTGTATGCAGAATAACGCGAACGTCACGTTTTTCATCACGGCTCACTTTACATGCGTTCTCTAAACCACGGTACCATAAAGCATGAATGTTTTTATTAAACTTCGCCTCAGCACCAATTCTTGAACCCACTTTTCTCATTTTTTCTTTGGCATCCACATCAAATGAAGTATTTTCAACATAGTATACTTCTGCTGTTTTTAAATCAGCAGCTGATAAATCATCAACCGATGCTGTGAAAGTTTTTTCGCCTCTCCAGTTATCACGGTAAGCTTTTTTACCGCCTTGGGCATATTTAGAAGCATAGTTTTTAGCCGAAGCATCCATGTCCGTTAATACTGTCGCGATACGAGCCGAATCAGACGCAAATTTAGGAGCCGTCGTCATTCTTTGTTCGATACATGAACCAAAGTTTTCAGGAGCTACTTTTCCGCTTTGAGCATCTAACATACAACTTTGTGATGCAATACCTAAAGCTTCAGGGTTTGCTACGATTGTGTATGGCATAATTTGCTGAACACGGTCAAAAGTCGCAACCATTTCACTGAAGTTAAACATACTATCAAAGCTGTTTTCAATTTCAGCTACGCCACCCGCAGAAGTTCTGCCGTGGAAATCCGTATCCATAAAGATATACTTACCTTTTGTACCAAGGCGCGATTTCATATGGTATGAATCTTCGATATTACGACCACCCAATTGAAATTCCTGGCTATCAACAGTCAACAATTTGTGGTGAACGTAATCTGTAAAATGATCCCATTCCTGAGAATGTGTTGTCTTTTTACCTGGAGTCACAACATCGCTAATTAAAGGCAAACGGCCTGTTAATTGATCCATTACTGGATTCAACTTATCCGCATACATCGCCATTGCGATTTGTAATTTGATCATAGCGCCAATGTCTTTTTTCAACTTGGCATCCACCATCAACTTAAAGAAATCAAATAATTGACCTACATCAACTTCTTCGCCTTCTTTTGATTTGAAATCAGCTGGGTTGATTTGTGCACCCATACCCACAGCTACTTTTAATGCTGTTGCGCTTTTTCCATAAAGACCCGCAAGTAACATTTTCGAAAAGAAAGTTGTTTCCTGCGCCGCTAAAGCTTTCATAATTCCAGCTTTATAAGTTTGGCAAGAATTGGCGTCTGGCTTTTCAACTTTAGGACAAGGTAAAGTCATATATTTCGCATCTGCAATGATTCTTTCAGATGGAAAATTATAAAAACGGATATCCATATTTCCGCGACCTTCTTTCATCATCGCAGCAAATAAATCCATTTTTCCGTAATTTGTCAGAATATCGACTAATAATTTTACCTTAACACCTGATTGAGCTTTTTTAATAAGCTCTTGAGTGATCACAGATGAAGAATCATCGTCAGAATAGATATAATATACCATTCGGATTTCTTTTTGAGCGCGCTTGATCGCTTCTAGTTTTGCATCAAAAGCCGCATCGTTATCAATAATAAGCTCAGCTGATTCTAATTTTAATTGAGAGCTTGAAGCTAATTTTCTGACTTCTTCAGAACTTAAACGGCGCGCAGGACTGCGATCCGCAAAAATCATAGAATTGTCTTCCATGTTTTGTCTGAAAATATCAACGATACTTGCTACATTTCTGTCTGGCGCTTTCTGTGCCGAAACGCAAGATACGACTCCTGCTGCCAAAGCCAATCCTAGGCCGGCAGTAACCATTATTTTTTTGTTCATAGAATAAGTCCCCTTTTGTCTAAAAGTTTTGACTCTTTTAGTTTAGAAGGGGCAAAAAAAAATCGCGAGTGAAATTTGTTTAGGCTCAGTCCTTAGTCTTGAAGTTCGAATTCAAGTTTATTATATGAGTTTTGCAAGATATCCACATTTTGTGACTGCTCGACCTTAGGCTGGAAATGTTCACGACAACGGGCTTGGTAGTTATCTTGTGACCCCACTTCAATTTGTGAAGTGCTGCCGCGCAATTTTTGTGTGTACGTTGCAAGTTCTCCGCAAACAGTGCAAATCGCACGTGGCTTTGAAACATCTTCGGCAATGGCCATTAACGTTGGAATGGGTTCAAACGGTTGACCTTTCCAGTCCATATCCAAACCAGCAACGATGACTCGTAAACCTTTTTCTGCCAACGCTTTGCATACGCTAACAAAGTCAGGAGTAAAAAATTGGCCTTCGTCAAAACCAACAACTTGCGTATCCGGTAATAAAAAATTCCACAATTGCTGAATGTCTGCTAGTGGTATTGCCACAATTTGATTTTGATCATGAGACGAAACATGTGTTTGATGGTAACGGTTATCCATCGAAGGTTTAAAGACTTGTGTTTTCAAACGTGCAAATTCAGCTCTGCGAATTCTTTTGATGAGTTCTTCTGTTTTTCCGCTGTACATAGAACCCGCAATGACTTCGATCCAACCTTTTTTCATTTAATTTCCCCCTCGAAACAACCTTTTTATTTCATGAAAAAAAATGACATTTGTCAGGGAAAATCGTGAACAATTGACCCAGAAAATTTTGCACGTTGCGTCTGTGCCTGCCTTGATTTTCAGATGAAATTCAATATATGCGAGTACAAAAAAAGACCTGTTTTTTTTAACTGTTTTTCACATTCAAAGTGACCTTTAGAGGGAGTTGGATTATTCCAGTCAGTCTTAAAAATGCTTAAAATTAAATCTTTTGCCTTTTTACTAGTGCTCTTTTTTTCAACCTTGGTGATGCTATTCACGAATGGTTGTAATGGTTTATTTTTGAACGAATCCCAAGCCGCCAGCGACCTTAAATTTAAAACAATCCAAGTCGGTATCTATGAAGACATCGCGCAAAGCTCGGTGGACAAAGATTTGCTGTTGGCGTTTTTCAAAGACTATGGAATCAAGTATCAAATTAAAAAATATCAAAAGACGACAGACCTCCTTAAAGACCTTAACTCGGAGCAGTTGGATGTGGGATTGACTCGTTCATCAAATATTCATACGCCTCACAATGTGTATGTAGGTCCCAGTTATGACGATCTGGAATTATTCCAATATTGCTACAGTAAAAATTATTCAAAAATTTACATTCCTGAAGTTTACAAAAACCATCATATAGAAAATGAATTACCGAAAAAAAATATTGTCTACGTCGATTCTCCTACCGACAAACTGCTGAATCAAATCAGCAAAGAAAATCAATCCTGCATTATTACTGAAAAAAAATTCATGCAAAGAAAAATGATCCTTTCTAAAAAAATGAATTTTAATCAAAAAATTGATCGATCCTATTCTGTATCTTGGTTTTTTGCCCCTGCGAACAAGCCTTTACTGCGTCTATCTGAAATTTGGTTCCGCCGCATGAGCCGAGAAAATCAAATTGTTCGTTTCTGGGATCAACACGAAGCTCCTTTAAATCAAATGTCCTTATTGGAATATAAAAAATTCCGCGAAGATGTCAGTGAAGTTTTACCGCAATGGAAAAAAGTTTTCGAAAAGTATGGAAAAAAATATGATATCCCTTGGACTTTGATCGCTGCTGTTGCTTACCAGGAATCCAAATGGGATCACGAAGCACGCAGTTACACGGGCGTGCGCGGCATGATGCAATTAACTGAAAAAACAGCCGAACACCTAGGCGTGACTGACCGTCGTGATGCCCACCAAAGCATTCAAGGTGGCGCTCTTTATTTAAATTATCTGTTTCATAAAACACCCCAAAATATCAATGCCTTTGATCGTTGGATTCAAGCCTTAGCGGCTTATAACATGGGTTGGGCGCATATTCGCGACTTACATCGTCTTGGACAGTCTATGAACAAAGATGCTTACCGCTGGAACGATTTAAAAACCCTGTTGCCGCTGAAGGCGAACGAAACTTACAAAGATCAATTTAAATTTGGCTTGGCTCGCGGTGAAGAAACCGTCGAATTTATCGAAAAAGTTTTAGTGTATTATCAATTATTAAATAACAAATACTCATCCACTGTGGCTTTGAACCAGCAGTGGCCTGAGCTTTCAAAAGTGGCTTCTATTCGACAGTAACAGATTTCGCCAAGTTTCTGGGCTGATCGACATCAAAACCCAAATTATCCGCCAAGTGATATGACATCAGTTGCAACGGGATTGTCGCCAAAATGGGATTTGTCGTCCATATAGCCTGTGGCAGTGATAAATAGTATTCACTCATCGATTTCAAAGATTTATTTTCTCCGGTACCGATAGAAATAATTTTTCCACCACGCGCTTTAGCTTCTTGTAAATTACTGATTGTTTTATCCAGTAAATCGTCTGAAGGACCCACAACGACGATTGCCATACGCTCGTCGATCAACGCCAATGGGCCATGCTTCATTTCACCGGCGGCATAACCTTCCGCATGTAAATAAGCCAATTCTTTTAATTTCAAAGCCCCTTCAAGCGCGATTGGATAGTTCACACCACGACCTAAATATAAAAAGCCTTTAAAGTCTTTCAGTTTCTGTGCGGCTTCAGAAAAATATTTATCATAAGCCAACACGACTTCCAGCTGACTTGGAACGGCTAACAAATTTTGAACAATTTGTTTTTCACTAGCCGGTGATAAAACACCACGGGCTTTTCCAAGTTGTAAAGCTAAAATATTCAAAATCGCTAAAGTGCTTGTAAAGGCCTTTGTACTAGCCACGCCCACTTCAACACCGGAATTCATATACATATGTGCTTGTGCTTCACGGTCAATCGATGATCGCGCCACAT
>DALYIB010000004.1:18404-33138 GCA_031970595.1 Pseudobdellovibrio sp. | reverse complement strand
TTAAAACGAAAGATTTTATGTCTAAAAAAGTTTTTAAAAATGCAAAAGAGGCCTTATTCGACGTCAAAGATAATTACACTTATCTGGTCGGAGGATTTGGTCTTTGTGGAATTCCCGAAAACTGCATCGAAGCACTTCGCGATTCAGGTGTTAAAAATATTACCTGCGTTTCAAATAATGCCGGTGTAGATGATTTTGGCTTAGGTCTTTTGCTTCAAACGCGTCAAATTAAAAAAATGCTTTCATCTTATGTGGGTGAGAATGCCACTTTTGAAAAGCAATATATGTCGGGCGAACTTGAACTCGAGTTTTGCCCTCAAGGGACACTCGCTGAAAGGCTTCGTGCTGGTGGAGCCGGGATTCCTGCTTTTTACACCCCGACAGGTGTCGGGACAAAAATCGCAGAAGGCAAAGAAATCAGAAACTTTAATGGACGCGATTACGTTCTTGAAAAAGGAATTACTGGCGAATTTGCTTTCGTCAAAGCTTGGAAAGGCGACAAGTTCGGCAATCTTGTTTTCCGTAAAACTGCACGTAATTTTAACCCGATGATTGCTACCGCTGGTAAAATCACAATTGCTGAAGTCGAAGAACTGGTTGAAGTGGGTCAATTAGATCCAGATCAAATTCATACTCCGGGTGTGTACGTCCAAAGGATTTTCCAAGGTGTTAATTACCAAAAGCGAATTGAACAAAGAACTGTGAGAAAATAATTATGCCACTAACAAGAGAACAAATTGCCAAAAGAATTGCTGACGAAGTTCAAGATGGTTACACAGTTAATTTAGGAATTGGGATTCCAACGTTAGTCGCTAACTATATTCCGCCTGATAAAACTGTTATGTTACAGAGCGAGAATGGGCTTTTAGGAATGGGACCATTTCCTCCTGAAAACGAAATCGACGCCGACCTTATCAATGCTGGTAAGCAAACAATCACCGCTGCCAAGGGAGCCAGCTTTTTTTCCAGCGCAGACAGCTTTGCGATGATCCGCGGCGGACATATTGATTTAACTGTATTGGGAGCAATGGAAGTTGACGAGCAAGGTAATATCGCCAACTGGATGGTTCCAGGAAAAATGGTCAAAGGCATGGGCGGAGCTATGGATCTAGTGGCTGGCGCAAAAAACGTGATCGTAGCAATGCAACACGCCGATAAAGAAGGAAATTCTAAGCTCAGAACAAAATGCACGCTCCCTTTAACAGGCGTTCGCTGTATTAAAAAAATCGTATCTGATTACGGAGTGATTGAAGTAACCGATCAAGGTTTTGTGCTTTTGGAATACGCTCCGGATATGACTCCCGAGCAGGTTTTAAAAGCGACCGAGGGAAAAATGACTTTAGCTCCTAACTGCAAGGCTATGAATATATAGCCTATTTTGTAAACTAGACCTATTCTGACACTGAAATACTGGCCCCTTGATTGCTTTAACACAAGCCAAGGGGACAATATGAAATCACTTTTAACCGTTTTAGCTGTATTTTTTTCAACATCACAATTATGGGCTCAATTAATCCCACCTTCTGCACAAGTGACTAACGTGCAAATTGATGGCTCTGGCTGTGACGCCAGCTCAGCATCAGCGATCATGACATCAGATCTGAATTACTTGAGCGTTCTTTATGATCGTTTTTCTGCTGAAATTGGCAAAGGAACTCCAAATCCGGATGCAAAAGCTCAAGAGAAACAATGTACCATTTTAGTCGACGTCAACGTCCCACAGGGATGGACATTTGATATCGATGCGATCGAATATCGTGGCTACGTAGAAATTCCAAATAAGCTGGCTGTTGCTTACCAACTGGCCACAGCTGAAATCTATGGTGGCAAGGCTTTTGGTTTCGAACAAAGCCTTATGAAGGGGCCTAAAGTTGAAAACTACAGTTTACTGATTAAAAATAAATCACCTTTAGGAGGCAAACTGAATTCACTCTCGTGTTTGAGTTCAGGACAAAATATTCGCATCCGAATCAAATCATTGATTGGTGTCCGTAATTTATTGGCTTCGATTTTCAAGCCCGCTGTTAAAATCGTTGTCGATTCAACGGACGCTAGCTTTCGACAAAATTTAAAATTGGCATGGAAACGCTGTCAGTAATTGACAGCGCTTTTGTTTTTTAGACGTCTTTTAAAGTAGAAAATCTTAACGGAAGCTGACTTGGGTCAGCTTTTTTATATTCTTCGCCACCCATGGTGTGGACGTGCATCGAATTCGTTTTGCCTTTATCCGCAATCGGCTGACCTAAAGTGATAATCACACGATCACCCGTCTTAGCTAATCCATTTTCAATCAAAAGTTTTTCAATCTGATGAATCACATCTTTTAAATTATGATAAGGATTTAAATGCAGGGTCTGCAGGCCCCAAGTTAATTCCATTCTATTTAAAACTTCAACATCGGTTGTGATCGCAACGATTTGCGCTTTGGGACGAAACGACGAAATAATTTGCGAAGTTTTCCCGGTAGTCGTCAAACACACAATCGCTGAAGCATTTAACTTTAAGGCACACAACACAGAGCTTGCAGCTATCGATGCCGGCGTGCTCAAAAGTTCATTCTCTAAAGAAATTTTATAATAATTGTCTTCGCTCTTTTCAACTTCGTAAATAATTTCATGCATTGTACGGATGGCTTTAAATGGATATTTTCCACTGGCACTTTCAGCTGACAACATCAAGGCATCCGTGCCATCTAAAACCGCATTGGCTACGTCTGTAATTTCCGCTCTTGTCGGACGTGGATTTTCAACCATCGAATCTAGCATTTGCGTAGCTGTAATCACAGGTCGACCTATTTGATTACACAAAGTAATAATGCGTTTTTGGGCACTTGGTAAGCGACTCTGACCAATTTCAACAGCCAGATCGCCACGAGCCACCATGACGACATCACTCAGTCGAATAATCTCCTCTAGATTTTCCAAAGCTTCTAGCATTTCAATTTTAGCAACAATTTTTGCAGGAGATTTTTTTTGATCAATAATTTCTCGCAATTGACGAATATCTTTTCCATGTCGAACAAAGCTTAAAGCGACATAGTCCACATTATGAGTCAGACCAAATTCTAAATCGGCTAAATCTTTGGGCGTCATCGCATCCACAGGCAACAGAACCCCTGGAAGATTCATCCCTTTACGGTTTTTTAAAATACCACCATAAATCACTTTAGCGCTCAAATGTCGCTCGAAAACTTGCAACACTTCTAATTCAATTAAACCATCATCCAATAAAATTTTAACACCCGGCTTAGCCGCTTTACAAAGTTCTTTGAAATCGCTCGGAATCAAACCTTCGCGACCTAATACTTCATCAATTGTGATTGTCACAACTTCATCGACAGCCAAAGGGATTGATCCTTTTTCAAAAAGTCCAACCCGCACTTTAGGGCCTTGCAAATCTTGCAATAAAGTCACGGGGGCTCGCAGCTCTTTGGAAATAGTTCGAATGGATTGAATCACTTTTAAATGTTCTTCGTGAGTGCCATGGCTGAAGTTCAGGCGCGCAATGTTCATACCTGCGTAAATAGCTTTTTTAAGATTCTCGGGATCTTTTGTGGCAGGTCCGATGGTAGCTACGATTTTTGCACGACGATGAAATAAAGCATGTGATGTATGTTGCATGCCTTCAGGCTATACTCTTATTGCTCGAAAGTCCTCATAAAAAACATTTGGCGAGTTTTTTTTCGATCCAGCTCAATCTGTGCTCGACGTTTCTCCCTCAACTCCTCAGCTGCTTTTTCGGATGCAATTTGACGATCCATTTTTTCTTGCAGTTTTCGAGTCTGCAATTCGGTATCTTGTTCGAGCTTATTTTTATACTTTTCCGATAAGTGCTCAAAATCCTTTTTAAAATCCGCATTCGAGCTATAAAAACTATGAACAAACTCAAAAAATAATTTTTTGTCTAAAAATTCTTTTTTAATTAATACATATTGCGTCGATTTATTTTTGTAATCTAGACCAAAGGATAACAAATCAATTTCCTCTGAGTTTAGCAGTTTATAATCCAAACCTTCTTTGCGGATATAACTCCAACTTCGAGACTCGGTTTTATAACCGTCAATGTACATGAAATAGCCTGATTGAATTTTAAAATCACCCTTAATAACCTCAGCTTTAATTTCAGGATCAAACTGAACGATACGTAATAAAGTTTCCTGAACAGAATCGATATTAAAAAAAGAACTTTTCAACTGGGTCGCAGCCTCGAGCTTGACCAAACAAGGAGTTTTTTTTTGCTCTAAACATTGTTCAGGGACTTGAATAGCCAAAGCCCACTGGGTCCATAAAGATGTCCATAACAGAGCCCCGATCAGTTTCATAATTTTTTCCATTTTTTAGAAAATTCTTTATCGACTATAGATCGTAGAGTTTGAGCTTCTTTGGCGCGATTCATTTTTTGGTAGTTCTGAGCAAGCCATTGCATCGATGCCCCCGTCCACTCTGATTCGGGATACTGTTGGACTAAAAAATCGATTTCGTCGACACACTCAGGCAGCAACTGCTTGTTGCATTTTAATTTAATTTTACTATAAACCGATTTTGGCACAAGAACTGGATCTAAACTTTTTTCTTTTACTTTTTCCAAACTATTAAGCGCTTCTTTCAAATTCTCTTGATTCGAATAATATTCATACTGAGAAAAATAAAATTCACCCATATCAATATTTTTTGAACTCATTTGCAGAGCTGGTTGAATCGATGCCAGTGAGCGACTGGCTGGTTGTTGAAAACTATCGACTTGAGCCTGGAGCATTTTATTTTGCTTAGATAAGGCTGCAATCGTCCGCTTGTCGAAATCAGAACCCTTTTCAAGCTGCCTAAAATTTGTAAAAAAGGAGAATTGCAAACCTAAAATTATCAAAATTAAAATAACATACTGCATAGTTCTCTTCATGATTGTATTTTCGGCAAGCGCTAGACCAAAGTTTAAAAAATCTTTTGTTTGTCTCATTTCGAAACATCAAAATGCATGACAACAGATCAGAAATTGGTACTCTAGCACCTCGTAATAAACAGGGTAACGTATGAACAAATCTGAACTTGTAAATGCCATTTCCACAAAGACCAAAACAAGCAAAACTCAAGTTGAATCCTGGCTCGACACAACCCTCGAAATTATCCAAAAAACGGTCTCTAAGGGTGAAGAAGTCAAAATCGTGGGCTTTGGTTCTTTTCAAAAAACGAAAAGAAAAGCCAAAACAGGCCGAAATCCTAAAACCGGAGAAACGCATAAAATTCCAGAAACATCTGTCCCCCGATTCAAACCTGGCAAAGAATTCAAAGACAGTGTTAAGTAAATCGGATCAAATTCGATCCTTTAAAATCGGTCAAATTTGCTTTTAAATGAAATCGGCCACGAGTCGATGATTTCGATAGACTCATAATATTTGATTGGAAAATGGACTGAATTTAATTCCACTTGAAACAAAAAACGCTCTAAGTCAGAGCCACTGATCATTTTTTTGGATAAGGCAAAATAAACTTTTTCACCTAACATTCGTCCTAAAATCTGAGAAGCCAAGAACATATTTTTGTGCGATCGGTGTTTGCGATATAAGGTGGAGTTTTTAATTAAGCTTTTTTGTGCTTTCTCTAAAAAACGCATTTCATTCAGTTTTTGCTCTAAAGCAATATTTAATACTTCCTTACCATGCTCAGCAAAATACTCATCTTTCAAAAAAGACCGAACATCAAACAAAGTCGCCGTCTTTCTTTTAGGATTTGATAATTTTGTTAAAAAATAAACAAGCATCTCTATCCAAATATTTTGTAAAAAATGATCTTTTCCTAAATGCAGAGTTTTTTTCAAAAGCCCTTTTTTGTGTAAAAAAAGATAGGCCGCCATCTGCCCCAGATGATTGGCTGTATTACCAGAAACAAAACCCAACTTTAATTCTGGAACAAAAACCACCTGATCCAAAGCCATTTTTTCTGTATGAGCCTTGGCCAGCGGTAAAGACAATTTTTTAACTTTTTTCCTAAGAGCATCTTTGGTTTGAACCACTTCATATTCTGACAGATTCACAGGAATCTTGAAAACTTCAGTCAAAAATTCAATATGCTGATTCAAATAATCCATTAAATCAAGGCTCTCGCTCGGATCTTCTAAATCATAACTGCTGTTTTCAATCGACTGCTCTAAATTAATCAAATAATTTTCCCATTTAATCCACGGTAAAACAGAAAAAACGCACCACTTGTTTTTTCCAAGCTTTAAAAAATCAACATGATCTTTATGTTTGTTTCGGCGAATCCAATTAAAATAAACTTCATCAGGACTTTGAAAGACAACTTGTTGTCGAAGGCGTGGATTGACCTTTTTAATTTGCAAGGGCAAATGCTTTGAAGCCAAGTGATAATCCCCTATTTGTAATACAAAACGTTTGTGAGGATTTTTTTTATGTAACTGATGAATCAATCGCGCCATTTTCTGATCCCGCAACTTCAGACTTGGGGAGCTGTAATTGACTCCATAAACGGATACTTTGTTATCTATAGCCCAACGAAACAGAGGACGATACAATTTAAAGGGAAAACCCCAGCGTTCAGACCATTTAATATGATGAAGAAATTTATTTTCTGATAAATCTCCCATCAAGTAGGCATCAATATACTTTTGCATTTCCACAGACAGACACTCAAGACCTAATACAATCGAGTTCGAATCCAAAGACCGACAGATTCGAAGTAACGATCGGACGGATTGAGCTTCTGAGTGAAAATCTCCGACCATAATCAAATCAGCGCTTTGAATTTGCTGTATAAACGATTCGGATGCGACTGGGCGCAGCTTTTTATAGCTTTTAAGTTCTTTTTCGTACTGCTTTTTGTAGTTTAAAAAGGATCGATCCGAATCACCCAATAGTTCTGCAACTTTTTGTTGAGCCTTTATATAACGATTTTTATGAGCTTCGGTCAGTGTTTTGTGGTTCATCGCAACAATTCATTAAAACATTCTTGATTTATTACCGCAAAAGAAAAAAGATGATTTTATGACAAATAGAAAAATACTTTTAATATCGCATGTTCTTTTATTCTTGGTTTTCGGTTATTTAACTTATCACCACTATTCCCTAGCCTTAGGTCAAGATGGTGGAACTTTTTGCCAAATTAATTCCTACATCACGTGTGATAAAGTCGCCATGAGTTCTTATTCAGAAATTTTCAATATTCCAGTGGCTGTACTGGGGATGGTTTACGCCGCGTTCATGTTTTGCTTCCTAGGAATGACTCAACTGGGCTGGCTCGAAGAATCAAAAAGCCACAAAGCCGCTGTTCAGTTGATTACCACTTTCTCTGCAATCACATCTTTAGTGATGGGATTCATATCGTTTTTCATACTTAAATCGGTTTGTCCATTTTGTACATTCAGCTACCTCATTTCATTTGTTCAGTTATTTTTAGTATTTCAAATATACAAACCCGTGCAGCTGAAACAAATAAGCGGTCTGTTTTCCAACGAAGGCAAGTCTTATTTACTTTCGTTTCTAGCTATCCCCTTTTTATCTTGGTTTATCGCTGGAACTGTGAATGATCAGTATGGATTTAGCCAAATTAAAAAAATTGCTCCGGAAAAAATCTATCAATGGCAACAAAAAGCCAGCGTTAACCTATCCGCTGAAACTGGTTTGCTTAAGGGCGACCTACAATCCCAGAAAGTTCTCGTCGAATTCGCAGACTTTAAATGTCCTCACTGCAAAGTAGCGTCATCGACAATTCGTAATTTTTCAAAATCAAATCCAGAATTCAAAGTTGTCTTTAAACCCTTCCCTCTGGATGGCAACTGCAACCCTCATGTTAGCTTTAAAGGCGATAATTCTCGCTGTATTATGGCAGGACTTGTTCTTTGCGCCCAGCAAATGAATCAAGCCGGCTGGGTCTTGCATGATTACTTCTTCGAAGAGCAAGAAAGACTTTCGAGCGTGGCCGATTTCAAAGAAGAATACAAAGTGATCAGTCAAAAATTAAATCTAAATTACGATGCGGTTTATGCCTGTGCTGAATCAGCAGAGACCTTTGCCTTGTTAAAACAACTGGCTGACGAAGGTAAAAATGCAGATGTTCAGGGAACTCCGACTATCTTTCTAAATGCTAAAAAGCTCGAATATGCTCAATTTCCTGAGGTCCTCAAGCAAGCGGCAGCCACTCTTAAATAAGGCCTAGGATTCGATATATCCAATCTAGAGTGCGGGTTGTGTATTCGTCTATGACGACGTTAAACGATCCGCCAAGGCCGCTAGCTATTTCGACCATCAGTGCTCCCGCAAAAACAATCAACAAAGACGCCCATAACGATTTTACGACAATTTTTGTGGATCTAATATCATTTAATCTTAACTCTTCTAATGAGTTTTCAATTTTATTAATGACAAACTTTAACTCCTGAAAGTGTTCTTTAAATTTATCTTTTAACTCTTGCTGTTTAGTTCTTGTCAGTGAATTAAATCCCGGAAAGTTTCTTTTGGTACGAATCGCAAAAATCAAATCAATTGAATGCTGAACGTATCTCTCAATTTTAAGCCGAAAGGTCGGATAAGGAGAATCCTTTTCAAGGAATTCTTTCAAGTACTTAATGGCACGGTCATATTCTTCATTGATAACAAAAGTCAGAACATTATAACGAAGAGTATCTGGCCGACCCAAGTCAGAGATATCTAAATCATGAGGACTTCGCCGTTCTTCTTTTGCTGCTGCCATAATGACCTTATCGGATCGTTCCTGAAAAACTAAACCACAGTCTTTGGTCTAGTTTTTGATTTTATGTTACATGCGTATCCAAAAATTTGTTTGGCTTAAAGTCCAGGTGTGCTATTCTAAAAAGGACTTCACGGAGGAAGTTATGGACTTTTCACTCGAACATTTAGAAATTGAATCTGATACAAGACTTAAAACCTCTCAAAACGAGATCTCTGCGCCATCTCAATTTCAAGTTCTAGACGATCTTTATAAGCAGATCGATGATCTCCAAGACAAATTGAAATTAAACTATCGTAAGCTCATGCTTTTCGAAGCTGAAAACGAAAAGCTGAACCAAGAGAAAAATAAACTCTTTTTCGAATCTAAATCCCACGCCGAACAAAACGAGTTACTGATAGGTAAATTGAATAGTTTAGAATTTGCTTACAACAAGATCGAAGAAGATCTGCAGTTTAAGAATCAAAAGGTTGAAACTCTAGAAAAACTCAGTGCCACACAAGCTGTTGACCTTAAGCGACTGACTAAATTTTACGATAAAATTCAAAATATCATCAAGCCCCACGTTCAAGGGTTGAAGGATCAGATTCAGGCGCAAAAAAACGAGATTGAGTCCTACCAAAAATCAACTTTCGCGTTACAAACCTTGAATTCAGAAGCTGTTCAAAAAATTGATGAGTTAAAAGCTGAGCTTATCAAAACCCAAAATCAGTATAAAGCCGAAAAAAATAATTTTATTCAGTCTTATGAAGAGCAAATTCATTTTTTATCGAAGGAAATCGTCAGTCACCAAGAAAACATTCAATTATTACAATCTGAAATCTTCAGACTCAAAAAAATGACTGAAAATAAACATTTTATTGAAAATGAACTCGTGCGTTTCAAACGAGAAAGTTCAGAACAACTCCAAACTATCTCTGAGCTGAAATTACGATTAAATAATTCACAAAATGAATTATTAAAAAACCAAGAATCTCAAAGTCAGCTCTCAACTCAACTTGGACATCTTGAAGTTTTACAAAATCAAACGGCCGAAAACCTAGAGGCCACTCGCCGCCAGTTATCAGCCAAAATAGATGAAGTGGATCAACTCAATCTACGACTTAAAATGTTAGAAAAACTCAATACGAGCCTGAGCCAGTCGACTACAGCATCTCAAAATTCTTGATAGCTTCAGACAGAGTTGAAAAGTGCTTTAAATGAGTAAGGCCTTTCAGCTCGAGCAATCGATGAAAGTCAGCATTTAGACCAACGACTTTAGCTTGAGGAATCAAATTAATCGATTCAAAAAAAGTGGCTAAATTGGCCGATGCTGTGAACGCCAGATTGTTCAGACAAAAAATGACTTTTTTATCAGCTAAATTATTCGCACAAATATCACGAAAGGGCTTGTTTTGATCTGGCTCGATTCGTCCTGTCACTTCAACAACCATTAATTCACCAACATGATAGTACTTTGCATTCATCATAGCCCGATCCCCTTTCAACACGTTTCGGCTGATTCTGTAAAAATTAAACTAGCTTTTAGTCTGAAATTACTTCTAAAATATGAGAGTGATTTGGCTATTTCGACTGACTTTCATCTTGATGCTTTTGCTGACTTCGATTTTGTTTGCACAAACACCGCATTCTGCACGAATAGCGGGTTTTACAATTACAGCAGATAGCCTTTCTCGCGACCTTGAAAAAAATATGCTTTTCCTCGAAGGCAATGTGACCATTACCTACAAAGAACAGCACTTTCGCGCACAGTATGTGGAAGTCAATTTTAATAAAAAAATCGCCACACTCAAAGGCCAAGTGCGTATTGTAACACCTGAAGCTGAAATCGGTGGCGAAGAAATTCAATTAGATTATTTATCTGACCAATCCCTCATCCTCAATGGATACGTTCAATCGAACAATATTCGCTTTCAAGGTCGTTATCTCGAACAACAATCCCAAAAAGAATTTTTTGTTTTAAATGCGGACTACACCACTTGCAGCAACTGCCCTGCGACCTGGAGTTTTGACGGTACTCAAATCAAAGCCGAACTCGGCGGATATGCCTTTATCAAAAATGCTTTTTTGCGTGTTGGTGGTGTTCCTATTTTTTGGTTACCCTACCTGATGGTCCCTTTAAAAAACGAACGACAGTCTGGTTTACTCAATCCTGAATTTGGTTATATTCAAAATCGTAAATTCGTTTTCAATCAAAGTCTTTTCTGGGCCATAGATCGATCCCAAGACATGACTTTTACATTGAAAAATTACGAGCTGGGCGGACTTAAACAATTGGTCGAGTATCGCTACGCTCTTTCTGAACAAAGTTTTGGACAAGTCAATGCTGCCCACATGAGCGACAACCTATTTCGTTCCTCACCCAGATATAATTATTTTCGCGATTCGACTCATCAAAATGACAGCTTTAATCGCTGGTCACTCAAAAGTTATCAACAAAACGAAATCTCTGAAAGCCAAAAAATCAGAATGAATTTAAATCTAGTCAGTGATCTGCAATATCCTAAGGATTTCTTTGACGAATTTAAGACCTACTCAGATAGCGGACTCGAAAATTCAATTTCTTACACTCACACTCAAGATCATACTTTATTTAATTTAAATGCTACCTACTTCCGTCACTTACTTGAAGCCAATCCTCTGGCCGATAATAGCGCCGCAGTTCACAAGTTACCTGAATTAAAAATTGATTCAACCTTACAAAGAATTTCAACTTCGCCGTTTTATTACAAAGTCAGTTTTGAAGGGACACAGTTTTACAGAACAAAATCCTATGACGATATCAGCACCGATACTGAAGGTCAAAAATACGTCAGCAACCAATCGAACAATCCTCGATGTGACAACGCCCTCAGTCCCAACTCAACTTCAGACGACTGTATCAAAACAGATGATGGAGTTTTCAACGACGACAAAGATTTAATCCGAACTGGACAACGACTTTTGTTAAAATCTTCTCTCACAACGGAAACGGCGACAATTGGTTCTGCTGTCAACATTACTCCGCAATTAACCTACAGTTTGTCACAATACTATTTTCCCGTTGGCCAAGAACGTGAAAATTCACGACAATATTTGCAGTTCGACGTTCTGTCTCGCAGCAAACTTTACCGAATCTATGAATCCAAAGATGATGCTGGCTCTGAAATAAAACGAAAATTCAAACACGAATTTATTCCCGAACTTTCTTACACTTGGATCCCTTGGATTGAGCAAGACTCTCATCCTTTTTTCGGCAACACCGTTGGCAGCGAAGCGCCGTTTTCTTCCAGAAGTATTATTTCAGATAGTGATCTCAAAAATAACTACGGCGTCCAGTACGACTACGAAGATCGTCTGTACGATCGTCATTTGCTGACTTTAACTCTTCTGAACCGAGTCATTCGCAAAAAAATTTCAGATAGCAGTTATAAAACTGTTTTTGATTTTCGACTTTCGCAATCCTATGATCTTTATCAATCGACCATGGGTATTAATAAAGGACAACCTTTGTCCGATCTCGTGGGCAATACGAACTTATACCTCGAAGAATTCACTATCTCTAACCAGTTCAATTACTATCCTTATTTATCAGCGACGAACTCTTCGACCACTCTGACTTATTTAAACTCGAGCCAACAGTATTTTAAGGTCGGCTATATTTCCAAAAGAACAGAAGACCCCAAGCAGGATGACGTCAGCTTTGCCATTGGCTTTGTAACTAATTATATTAATTTATTAACAGGTGTTATTATCGATACCAGTGAAAATCGCCAGTCAGACTCTCGTCTTAAAAAGCATTCTTTGATTGCCCAGTTAAAACCACCAGGCGAATGTTGGGCTGTTAATTTTTACCGAGATCAAAAGGTCGGCCTTGATGCTGAGTGGAAAGTTCGCTTCGATTTCTCTTTTGATGGTAAACCGACCAAAGTGATCCCTCCCGCCGAGCTGAATATCAACTAAAGAAAATTTCTTTACTCATTAATATTCACAAATCGACAGAAACCATTTTTATCCACATAAACGATATAAGCACTGACATCGCCATATTTTTTCTGACAGTATAGCCAGTTCAATTTCATTCGATGGATCTGGTCGAGCTTCACTCGTTCAAAAATGCGCCACTCGTTGTCCAAATATTTCACTTCAAAAATAAAATGATGAATCCCTTGTCGAGCAAACACATCCACCTCACCATGTGGCATTCGAATACGTTGTTGCAGAACTTGAATTTTTTTGGATTCTAAAAGACGTATAAAGGTATTTTCAGCCCAAAGCCCACGCTCTTGATTAGAGATGCTCTTTGACCCCGCCGAATGTTTTACGATGTGTTTGAAGGACTCCATATTGCGCAATAGCCTTTCTGTGCAATTCTGTCCCGTAACCTTTATGATCAGCAAATCCATATTCTGGATGCTGTTTAGAAAAGTCCTTCATTATATGATCACGTTCAACTTTTGCCAAAATAGATGCTGCAGAAATTTGTTTCACTTGTGCATCCCCTCCAATAACAAAAGCCTGTTGTGACAATTCAATTTTCGGATCCAAGTCAGGGATCACGTCTCGACCATCCACCAAAATATAGACTTCATTTTTTGGAATTTGATACTTTGAAATAAGACCTAATACGGCTCGCTTCATCGCTAGCAGGGTCGCCTGTCGAATATTTAATTCGTCAATTTCCTCTACGGATGAGTAGGCCACGTGAAACAAATGACTTTGTTTAATTTCAGATGAAATGACTTCACGTTTAGGTTCTGCAATTTTTTTGGAATCGATATAAGATTTTAAATTATCTTCAGATAAGTTTTCAGGCTTAAATACAACAGCGCCGGCACAAACTGGACCGGCGATGCATCCTCGACCGACTTCATCTACGCCTACAATGTACTTGTAGGCTTTAGAGATCTCTTCGAGATTAATATTTTGTGGCGTTTTTTGACTACGCTTTAGCTTCATCAGTTGAAGATGAAGAAGAAGGTGTTGCTAATTCAGACTCGATACGAGCTGCTTTACCATCTAAACCACGTAAGTAATAAAGTTTTGCACGGCGAACTTTACCAACAGAAACTAATTCAACTGAATCGATTGATGGAGAGTTGAATGGAAAAGTTCTTTCAACACCAACACCCGCAGAAATTTTACGAACTGTAAAAGTTTTGTGAGAGTGACCTTGAATCTTAGTTACAACGCCTTTGTAAAGCTGAACGCGCTCTTTTTCACCTTCGATAACTTTAACGTAAACGTTAACTGTATCACCTGGCGTAAAGTTAGCAATTTTAGGATTTGTAGTTTTAGCGCGAGTTACGCGACGAACTAAGTTAGTCTCTACATTCGAAGATGTTGTTTTAGCAGATTTTTTTGTTTTTGCAGTTCCAGCTTTAGCCATAGTTTTATCCCTTAATTAACCTTAATTTTTTAAAAATTCCTTCGTTCAATCTTTGAAAGATTTAATGTGTTATCACGTCCCCATTAATCGGTCAAGACAGATACTTACAGCAGATCGAACACTGAGGTGTCGATAATCGTCAAAAGAGTCTCCCTTAATGGGATCTAAGACAGCATAACAACTCTTCATGAAATCATGCGTCAATCCAAATCCAGTACCGAAGACCAAGATATAGGGCTCATCTGTTGTATAGAGCTCCTGCTTAAATCGTGAAAATGTAAATTTTTCCTGCCCCGGCAATGCTCGAGCATGAGTGGCAACAATTCGTGCATTAGGATATCCCCAGTCTTGCTTTAACTTTTCGACATCCGAAATTGTTTTTACATCGACCAAAGCCGTCTTTCTCATGGGGTTAAACTTAGCCCCCTCGCCGGTTCGCCAGTGATCTAAGACCCGATCCACAAACATTTGCTGATCTTGATTCGGGTGAACAATATAATAACGATCCACTCCATAGACACGGCAGGCTCGGGCGATATCATGGATATCAAAGTGGGTCACATTGGTCGCAACAAGATCACCTTGACGATCAATTGTCGGATAATGCAAAAGAGCCACGGCCAGCGGCGCTTTACGATCTTTAGACTTTAAATTTGATTGAATTTGATTC
>DALYIB010000004.1:14266-18381 GCA_031970595.1 Pseudobdellovibrio sp. | reverse complement strand
AATCACTTTCTTTGTTCGATTTCAGCCGCTAAATCTTGGATACCCAAAGCTTCTCGCTCAGTCTGACTGATTTTGTTATAAAATTCTTGAACCTGTTTCCAGTCGATTTTTTGACCAACCAACAAATCAGGTCTTTTTTTCAGTGTGATCAAGTACGACATATTTTTTTTCCATGATTCTACGGCCTGATGATGGCCCGAGCTCAGAACAGCCGGAACAACTTGATCCTTCCAGTTCATCGGTCGAGTAAACTGCGGAGCCTCTAATAACCCCGCCATATCATCTGAAAAGCTATCTTGCTTGGTCGAATTAAAATCCCCTAGGACTCCTGGAACCAGTCTTGAAACAGATTCAGTGACGATCAAGGCGGCCAATTCACCACCCGATAAAATATAATCCCCCACTGAAATTTCGAGATCAACAGCAGATTGGATCAATCGGTGATCAATTCCACCATAACGTCCACAAATAAAGACCAAATGTTTTTCCTGAGACAATTCAGCGACTAAGTGTTGATCCAAACGACGCCCTTGTGGAGACAGATAAATGACTTTGCATTCAGCCGCTGGCGGATTCAAACTTTGCAAAGCTTGATAAACAGGCTCTGCCTCAATGACTACGCCATCGCCACCACCAAACGGTTTATCATCAACAGATTTGTAACTATTGGTTGAAAACTGACGTAAATCCAAAACAGAAAAATCCAACAATCCCTTTTTTTCAGCCTTGGACAGCAAAGCATCAGACAAGTAATGTCGAATTAAATCGGGAAATAATGTCACATAGGAAAATTTAATCTTCGGATTCATTGTTAATATCCAACAATCCTTCAGGTAAATTAGTAACAATCATTTTTTGTTCATGATTAATTTCTAAAACAAAATCGTCGACAAATGGAATATCCGCCATAAAACTGCGTCCGTTGAGGTGAACATTCACCTCCAATAAGTCTTGGATGCCATTGGAAGAAAAACCTTGGATTCGTCCTAATTCCCCTAAGGTCTTATCGACGATCAGATAATTTTCTATTTCGATTAAATACGGAGGTTCATCATCCGCAGACTGAAATAGATCTTTATTTACATAAACTTGATAACCAATTAATTTTTCAGACAAATTTCGATCTGATACGCCTTCCAAATGAACGATCAACCCATCTTTATAGGGTTTAATCATTTCAATTTCATAATTTTGAAAGGACTGATCTTCTTTTTGCAAAGTCAGCTGACAAGCTTGATCCATCCAAGAAACGTCCTTCGAAAAAATAATTAAGTACAAATCGCCACGAATACCATGAGCGCCTTTCACTTTTCCGACATGTCTGATTTCATTTTGCATATTTCACTTTATCATACAGAAACACACTGTTTCCAAGGGGTTATAACAATAATTTCAATTTATTTCACAATTTATAAAATAAAAAAGGAGCTATTCGCTCCTTTTAATAAGTTCACAATATTTAAAACTGAATTTACTCAACGATATCTAAGTGATAACGCTTATTTAATTTAGTTCCGGCAGCGCGAATAATTGTTCTCATTGCAGCTGCTGTTTTACCTTGTTTACCAATGACTTTACCTAAATCTTCTTTGTCCACTTTTAACGCCAACAATGTCGTTTGTTGACCAGGAATTTCATCAACATTCACGTTATCTGGTTTATCCACCAATGATTTAGCCATGTGCTCAACCAATTCTTTTAAATTATCCATCACATCCCCCAATAGAAATTTTTGACTTGGATGAATGCAGTTTGGCAAAACTTTGAACATTTCACAAGTAAATTCACTCTAGAAAATAAATATTTGTTGTTTAGTTGTTATTTAAAATAAAAATGCCCGAAATAACGGGCATTTTACGAAACACTGAATGTATTTAAGACTAAAAATTAAGCTTTTTTCTGAGCGTTCTTGTTTTTAGTCTTAGCTGGTGATTTTTTACGAGCTGGTAAAGTCAATCCACCTAATTTTAATACGTGGCGAACTGTTTCTGAAGGTTGAGCACCTTTAGTTAACCATTCTTTGGCTTTTTCTACGTTCAATGTCACTTTAGTTTGTTTTCCCATTGGAGTTGGGATGTAAGTACCAAGAACTTCGATGAACTTACCAGTTACATATTTACGAGAATCAGCAACAGTGATTCTGTATTTTGGATCATGCTTTGAACCGACGCGAGCTAAACGAATTACGACCATGGGAACCTTTCCTTACTTAATATATAAAATCAAAGACACTTTTTTTATAACTTTAAATGCCAGAGATCAACCAAAATTTACTAAAAAACTAAAACGGGAATCCTCTGCCTCCGCCAAAGCCACCCGGTCGACCTCCCATTGGGGGCTTTCCTCCGCGACCTAACATGCCACCCATTCCCATCTTCATCAAGCCAGACATCATTTTCTTGGCCTCTTCGAACTGTTTAATGAGTTTATTGACATCTTGAACTTGAGTTCCTGAGCCCATAGCGATTCTTTGACGCCGCGAGCCATTGAGGATCCGATGATCCGTTCTCTCTTGAATCGTCATCGAACGAATGATGGCTTCAATTTTTTTAATCTCGTTATCTGGTGGAGTCATATTTTTCATCTGTTTTGAAATCTCGCCCATACCCGGTAAAAATTTCAACATCGATTCGATTCCGCCCAATTTTTTAAGCGATTGAATTTGCGCTAAAAAATCCTCTAGAGTGAATTCGTTGTTCATCATTTTACGAGCCGACTGTTCGGCTTCTTTGTGATCAATCACATCTTGGGCTTTTTCAACCAAAGTCAAAACATCGCCCATATCCAGAATTCGGCCGGCTAGACGATCTGGATGAAACACTTCCAGTGCAGATACTTTTTCCCCGATACCTAAGAACTTAATTGGAATTCCCGTCACTTCGCGAATTGAAAGCGCCGCTCCCCCACGCGCATCCCCATCGACTTTGGTTAACACCAAGCCGGTTAACTGCAAACGTTGGTGAAATGTTTCAGCCACATTGACTGATTGCTGACCTAACATCGCATCAGCCACCAGCAAGATTTCAGTCGGAGTCATGATCGATTTTAAATCGGATAATTCCTGCATCAATTGATCGTCAATTTGCAAACGACCCGCAGTATCCACCAAAAGAACATCCACCATTTCCGTTTTTGCCCAGTCTAGGGCCGCTTTTAAAATATCCTGGGGTTTATCGCCCACTTTTGAAGGATAACATAAAAAATTATTCTGCTTGGCTAATGTCATCAACTGATCAATCGCCGCTGGACGATAAACGTCGACAGGAACCAGGCCTACTTTTTTACCCAATTTTTGACGAATATACAGCGCTAGCTTCGCCGTCGATGTTGTTTTACCGGCACCTTGTAAGCCAACCATCATAATGACAGAAGGTTTTTCACGGACATCAATATCGACAGCTCCACCACCTAAAGTCGACACAAGTTCGTCATGAACAATTTTAACAAATTGTTGACCCGGGTTTACGTTTTGTAAAACTTCGGCACCGATGGCTTTTAGTTTTACTTTATCGATAAAATTTTTAACAACTTTAAAGTGAACATCGGCTTCTAGTAAGCTCATGCGAATTTCTTTGATCGCATCTTCGATGTTTGACTCAGAGATCTTATTTTGTCCCTTGAGCTTTTTAATCGATCCTAAAATTTTATCTGATAAGCTTTCAAAAATCATAAACCCTGTCTTATTGTACTATTTAAATACTGTTTCTAAAAAATGCTTTGAATACGCAAAAGATTTGATATCTGCTAATTGATTGTAAGCAGCCCCTTTTGAGTTATCATTGCCCGCAGCTTGTTCTGTAAAGCTGTGTACAGCATTTCCAAATTTAATTAATTCAAATTGAACCTTGTGGTCACGCATTTCTTTTTCAAAAGCGTTTAAATCTTTCTCAGCGACATAAGGATCATCGGCGCCATGCAATGCAAGCACCTGAGCCTTAATATTAGCACCTTCTTGTGGGTTCAAGCTGTCTAAACCACCGTGAAAAGAAATAGCTCCTTTAATTTGAGAATTCGAACGAGCGGCTTCAAGCGCCCCTGTTCCACCAAAGCAATATCCCAGAATCGCAGTTTTAGTCGCGTCCACTGATTTTTGCTTCAACATTTCTTTGTAAGCC
>DALYIB010000004.1:0-14256 GCA_031970595.1 Pseudobdellovibrio sp. | reverse complement strand
AGTTTACGATCTGTTTTGTATTTCGTCGCGAGTTCACCCGCTTCTTTAACCGATGTTGGACGAACTCCTTTACCGTAAATATCAGCGACAAAGACGTTGTAACCTAATTTGTGGAAACGTTCAGCTTGTTTTAAAGTTTCAGTCGTGACCCCCATCCAGTTGTGAATGACTAAAACAGCCGGAGCCTTTGCTTTTTGAGCTGGTAAAAAATCACCAGCAAACTTTTGCTCGCCTTGAGCATATTCATAGGTTTTGGCCGAAGCCATCACAGATACGAATAAAATTGCAATCATTGATAGACATTTTAACTTCATTGTTAATCTCCTTTTTTTTTGTTGTTCTAGTAAAATAATATGAGCGCTACCAACGACTAAAGGAACCTTTTTTCAATGAAATTTGCGCCATAACATAGGTCACAGCTACGGCGATCAGCGTCACCAAAACGGAATGCATCAATTCGACGTCAGAAACACCTAATACTGAATAACGAAAGCCATTGATCAAATAAAAAAGTGGATTGAGATGACAAAGCCTTTGCCAAAACGGATGAAGACTTTCGACAGAAATGAAAACTCCCCCTAGATACGTTAATGGTAATAAAATAAATGTCGAAAAAGCTGACAACTGATCAAAAGTCTTTGCCAAAAAGGCCACAAAGATACCACAGAAAGAAAAAATCAAACCACCAACAATAATAAAATAAATCGTCCAAAACGGATGAACGATTCCTAAAAATTCATTTCTTTGCATGTAGTAAAATGTCAGTCCCACAAAACCAGTGACCAACGCCACCATCGCGCCTCGGATGATACCACCAATACCCATCGCCCAGATGATTTGATTGTGCGTCACAGGAGCCACACGCAAATCTTCGAGGTCGCCGGAAAATTTAGATGTCACAATCGAAGAAGATGAATTTTGAAACGAGTTATTGATTAATCCCATCACCATTAAACCAGGAATTAAAAAGGCCAAATAAGGCACACCGTTTTTCAAGGTCACTTGGCCACCCAAGGAAACACCAAAGACAAGCAGGTATAAAAAGGAACTGATGATTGGACTGATAACCGTCTGCATGATCACTTTTAAGAATCTTTTAATTTCACGTTTAATCAGTGTTAAAAAAGGAATAAAAGCTGATTTTGTCATAAATTCACCACACGCATAAATGCTTCTTCGAGTTTACCTTCTGTAATTTGAATATCGACGATGTCTGAAAAAGAAATCTTATGTTCCATTAAAATTTGTTGTAATTCCTTAGCCGCTGAATCAATAAACTGATGCGATTGACCGTCTTTTGTTTTTAATGAAATTTTCTTTGTCGAGTATTTGGCGATGACTTCTTTGGGAGTCCCACAAAAAATCAATTCGCCTTTATTGATAATTCCAATGCGATCACACAAAGCCTCGGCTTCTTCAAGATAGTGAGTCGTCAATAAAACAGAAATACCTTCCTGACGCAATTCACGCACAAAAGTCCACAATGATTCTCGAAGTTCGACATCCACACCGGCTGTTGGTTCGTCTAGCAAAAGTAACTGAGGTTTGTGTACAAGTGCTTTGGCGATCATCAATCGGCGCTTCATTCCGCCTGATAATTGTTTTACTTTTTTATCAGCGTGAACATCCAAAGCCAGTTTTTTAAGGAGGTATTGAATTCTTTCGGTGTTGTTAGCGATTCCGTAATATCCTGATTGAAAATCTAAAATTTCTGCGACATCAAAAAAACCAGTATTAATGACTTCTTGATGAACAACACCGACAGAGGATTTGGTTAATTGGGGTTGATCAAGTACGCTGTTGTTAAAAACAAGGACTTCGCCCGAAGTCGGTTTTTCCAAAGTCGTAATCGAATTAATTAATGTTGTTTTACCAGCTCCGTTAGGGCCTAAAAGACCGAAAATTTCTCCGGGACGAATTTCAAAAGAGACTCCCTTCAGAGCTTCGACGGATTTTTGCTGTGTTTGATATGTTTTTTTTAAATTTTTAACCTGTAAAGCATTCATGCTTTAATCCTTTAATTAGCGAGCTCTTGAAATACTGGTTGCAAATTCAACATCAGGATTTTCTTTTTGAGCCCAGTTCAAATCCCACTCTTGATTCAACAACAAAACAGGTTGATCAATCATGTCGCGGAATAAATTAAAATTTCCCTTTAACTGAGTCACAGCTTGCCCTTGAGCATTTCTTGGCCAGCGAGCAACTCCGAAGGACAATCGATTCAGTTTCACTTCGAGATTATATTCGTCCTGTAAACGGTGAACTAAAACTTCGAATTGCAACTCGCCGACCGCACCAATGATGTATTCCTGATTGCCGATCACAGGATCCACAAACAACTGAATGGCGCCTTCTTCGGACAGGTGAATGAGGGCTTGCTGTAATTTTTGACGTTTCAAAGCATCGCGCACAGATAATTTCGCAAATAATTCAGGTGCAAATTTGGGAATATCTTCGAATTGGATTTTTCCAGAACTGGAAACACTGTCCCCGATCGCAAAATTTCCCGTATCGCCGACACCAACAATATCACCGGCGTAGGCGACATCCACAGTTTCCTTATCGGCCGCCACGAATTGGCTGGAATAAGACAGTCTGAGTTCACGTTCAAGACGTGAGTGATTGACCTTCATTCCACGTTCAAATTTACCCGAACAAATACGGATAAAGGCAATACGATCGCGATGACGTTTATCCATGTTCGCTTGAATTTTAAAAACAAAACCTGTGAAATTATTTTCAACTGGATTCATTGGCGTGCCTTGGCGCGTTTCTCGCGCTTTAGGCCCTGGTGCATACTGAGTAAAAAATTGAAGGAAGGTGTCCACCCCAAAATTTTGCTTGGCAGAACCAAAAGTCACAGGGCTGATTTTTCCCGATAAAAATTCATCAACATCAAAGGGCGGCAGAGCGCTTTCAATCAGTTCCAGTTCATCACGAACTTGTTGTAAAGTTTCATGATCTAAATATTTTTCCAGGATAGGATCCTGAGGACCTGAAAAGTCGTATTCTTCGACATTCAGGACATCTTCACGATGCTGATCGTAAAAATAGACTTTTTTATTCATTCGATTGTAAATGCCTTTAAAACGCTGACCAATACCCAGTGGCCATGTCACTGGATAACATTGCATATTCAAAGTTTTTTCGATTTCATCAATCAACGTCAAAGGATCTTTACCTTCACGGTCAAGCTTGTTTACAAATGTAAAAATCGGAATATTCCGATAACGGCAAACATCATAAAGTTTTTTCGTTCGATCCTCGACCCCTTTGGCCACGTCGATCAACATACAAGCGCTTTCAACGGCCATCAAAACACGGTAAGTATCCTCTGAGAAGTCTTTGTGACCGGGAGTATCTAATAAATTAATACGCAATTTGTTGTAATCAAAAGTCATCACCGATGACGTGATAGAAATCCCTTTTTGACGCTCTAATTCCATCCAGTCAGAAGTAACAGCTTTCGAGCCTGACTTTCCTTTGACTTCTCCCGTTTCATGAATGACTCCACCATGAAATAAAAGTTTTTCAGTTAAAGTCGTTTTACCTGCATCGGGATGGGAAATAATTGCAAATGTGCGGCGACGTTCGATTTCTTTTTGATCAATTGAATTCACTAAAGACATAGGAAATGACTTTACTTGGTTTTTTGAAATCATACAATCAATCCAGCATTGACAGCTAAGATAATATCAATTATTTTGCTTAAAAATTTAGCCGTTTAAAACTCAAATTTTATTCGCTTCGGGTTGGGAGCCCGAATGACGATAACCTAAAGGAGAGCCAATGTATTACATTACAACTTATTATAAGTTTATCCCAGTCGCGTCTGTTGAAACCACAAAAGCCTTTTTCAATGAAATCGCTGAAAAATATAACATTAAAGGCTTAATCATTTTAGCCAAAGAAGGTTTTAACTCGACAGTTTCCGCCGATAATGCGGAAAATTTAGAAGCGTATAAAAAAGCACTTTTAAATGAATTCAAGCTTGAAACTTTGAACTTCAAAGACTCGACCTCTGAAAAGTCTCCTTTCCGCCGATTCGTTGTTAAAATCAGACCTGAAATTGTGACTTTGGGAACGCCCGACTTGCAGCCACCCGAAGGCAAAAACTACCACTTATCACCGACTGAGTGGAACGAAGTCATGAAAAACGAAAAAGACTATACGATCATCGATACGCGCAACTGGTATGAAACTAAAATTGGTACTTTCAAGGGCGCTATCAACCCGATGACAGATAAGTTCACTGAATTTCCAGAGTTTATGGAAAAACAAAATATTTCCAAAGACAAAAAAGTACTTATTTTTTGCACAGGCGGAATTCGTTGTGAAAAAGGAATTTTGGATTTACACAAAAGTGGTTACAACAATATCTATCAATTAGATGGTGGTATTCTGAATTATTTAAAAGAATATCCAAACGATCAATTTGAGGGTGAATGTTTTGTTTTCGATCACCGCGTAGCCGTTGATCAAAATATGAAGCCGACTCAAAAATACGATCTTTGTCCCCATTGCGGTCAACCCGCCGAAAAAGTCATTGAATGTAAACGATGTGATACACATCAACACGTTTGTGACGACTGTTTGCAATTAGAATGGAAAAAAGATACTTGTTCAAAAAACTGTGCGTATCAATATCAATTACATCCAGAGCGTAAAGGCACACGCCAAGTGCTGCCTTACGAATTGGAGCAAAACGAAATGGGCGAAAATGAATAAAATCCTGTTGCTAAAAATATCAATTTCTTTGGCTGTTGTATGCGCTATTGGTGCGACCTATTATGCCATTTCAACTGGACAAGAAATGCGTCAACGTGCAGCTGCGCAGTTTAATGCGGAAATCACAGCCGCTTTAAAAAATTCGGCCTGCCAGCCACTGGAATTTATTTTAAATCAGGAACAAGTTGTCATGGTTTGTGGTGCGAGCTATCAAGCAGACACTAAAGAACAAGATCGTCAAAAGTACGCGTTGGAATTGGCAACTTGGTTAGCCGCTAAAAACTTTGCCAAATCAAAAGCAAAAGTCATTTTTAGCGACGAACCAAAACCTTAACTCATTTTTAGTTGTTATAATTTTTTTCGAACGACCGTGACTCCGCCGCGGTCGTCACGCACGACTGCAAACACATACGCAGATCGACCTGTCGGACTGGCGTCTGGTGCAGTGTATTGATTCACTTGTCCTATTTCAGAACGATAGTACTGAGTTTTCCCATCCGTGATCATCCAAGTGACTGTGATGACTTCAGTTCTGTCAGTCAAAATTCCGGTGCTGTTTTTAAGCTGATAAGCTTCAGCCGAAGCAGAACTGACATTCGTCGACAAATTGACTTTTTGACCAACAGGTAAAGTCGTCATCGAAACACCTTCGGAAAAAATATCTGAAACCACAGGGTTTAAATTTTTGGTTGTCTTTGCCGATTCACTGACAACAATTCGTTTAAAGGATTGGATTTTTTCCCCCGAAGAATTTTCAAGTGTGTATTCCACCAAATAATTCACGCCGTTGTATTTTTGTGCGTCTGTTTGATTGGCAAAAATAACCGTATCAATAGGAACATTGAACGTAAAAGAATCGGCAGAGCCAGTCCAGTTATCACCAATCCCCGGCAATGTTAAATTACGAGCCGCATGAAGATCTGTCGTTGTTGGATTGTTATCACAATTAGGTGCTACTCCGTAGGCGATTCCTAAATCGACGCACAATCGAACAGTGTCCTTCAGGCTGGATGTTCCTAAATCACTGACTACGGGAGTGATCGTGACAGAATCCCCGGGACTGACTTCGGGGGTGGCCGTCGTTAAGGCAATCAAACGAAGTTTTTCAATTTTATTAAATTCAGGAAGCTCGTCATTACTGCAAGAAAATAGAACGAAAGAAAGAATCAATAAAAACACACGTAGAATCATCATTTTAAAATTCTCCTCTTAGGCCAATCGCAGGCACCGTTGGTAATCCCATGATTTCAATTTTCGATGAGTAATCATAGGAATACTGATAACCCTCTGGATTTTTAATATTTAAAATATTTTGAATGTCTAAATAAATACTCCAAATTTCTTTGTCTAAAATAAATTTTTTATCGATACGTAAATCCAACTGCTGGAAATCTTTGTTACGTTGTGAATACAAAGGTCCACGAATTGGATAATAAACTTCGTTATCGGCATCATAAATAGCCCCAGTGATCGGAGTATTTGGATTTCCAGTTACATATCTGTATCTGCCAGACAATTTCCAATTGTTTTTGAACTCATAGGCACTGATTAAATTTAAATTATGTGTTTGATCGTATTCAAAACTGTATTCCGCGTTTTTGGGATCTGACCGTAAGCTTTTTGACCAAGTGTACGCCAGAGTGTTCGACCAATGATCATCGATTTTTTTAATGGAAAGCTCTAGACCGTAAGCTTTGCCTTCGCCTTGATTGCTGTAAACTTCAAAAACTTCGGAACCATTTCTTTGGATTTTAGCGGATGAAGGAATCACTAAACGACTGAATTGTCGGTAAAAACTAGAAATCCCTGTCGACCATCCATATTTTTCGGATCTTCGGAAATCATGTTCATAACCCAATGAAAAATGATTCGCCATCGGCGCTTTTAAATCCGGATTCCCATAATCTTCGGCAGTTTCTTGCGGCTCGGGACTTTGTACATATTGTCCGAAGGCTGCTTTAAAATAACGATACTCATCCAAATTATACTGAGCAGCCAGGCGAGGTAAAATAAAATCTTCTTTGGTCTGCGACAATCGATCCCAACGAATTCCCGGAATAATTTTCATTTGAGGCAATAAGGGGTATTCGTATCGCGCATACAGACCCACTTGATTAGTTTTAAAATCATTAATTTCAGCCAGGCGATCATCTGCCGCCGTCGTTGGGTTATTCACGCCGCCCTCTTCGCGCTGTAAAGGAATTTTAATTTTAACATCTGCACGCGAATAGTTATTATCCCAACCTAACTGCCACGAATGATTTTTAGCAATTTGATGATCCCATTCGCCCCGAGTCGATAGATTGAGCGAATCCAGTTTGAAATAACGATCACCAATATCGACAGAAATATTATCGTTCCCCAAAGCTGTACTGATTTTAAATGAGTTTTGATCGTCGACTTTTTGAGTGTATTCAGGAACGATTCGGTAAAAATAAATCGAATTTGAAAAATTACCGCGGATGCTGGGGTTCGAACGAAGGGGTTCGTCAAAAACAAAAGCCAATCGATCACGGGATGCTAATATTGATAATTTCAATCTTTCGGTAGGTGACAATTGATTCAAATAGACACCTGTTAAATCCATATATTCAGGTGCGACAGTTAAATCCAAAGTCTCGTTGTCTTTAAAAGCGTTTTTAAGAAAAAATCCAACATAGCTGTAACGACCCGAAATTAAAAAAGAACTGTGGTCGTTAATTTTGGATTCATACAATCCCCCCGCACTGAGATTATCGACGTAAAACAATCCTTTTGAATCGCGCTGATCCACTTCGGGAGTTCGTGTTTTTAAAGAAATAATTCCACCTAAGGCGCGCGAACGATCGCTTTGGTATCCCACCGAATAGTAATCCACTGAATCCACAGCTTCGGGCATGACCACCGAAGTTAATCCGCCAAAATGAAATACCAACGGAATTTCGTGGCCTTCAAAATCATAGGAAGTATCTTTCGGGGCTGATCCTTGAATAACCACTTGGGATGAAAACCCCTGTGGTCGATTGATTCCAGGTAAGTTTTGTACCGCTTTGACAGGGTCCCCGTTAGCGCCCGGCATTTCAAAAATTTGTCGTCGGTTTAAAGTTTTCTTGGATTGATCACGCAGAGTATTTGAATCGACGACATCCACTTCGATATCTGCTGACGTTCGATCTTTTTCAAGATAAATCGAAACGCTGTATTGATTTTTTTCCGGACTAAACACCAAAGGACGTTCATAGCGCAAAAAACCACCCGCATTAATCACGACAGTGGATTGCTCTGTTTGAATATCATTCAATTCAAAAAAGCCCTTTTCATCCGTCGTTGCCTGCAGTTTATCCGGTAGGACAAAAACTTTGATATTTGAAAGTGGAATTCTTTTTCCTTTTTCAAAAATTTGTCCTTGCAATGAATTTTGCGCCCATGAATTGAGTGATACCAAAAATAGAAATACCGATAAAATAAATCTCATATCCTCATCCTAATTTGTTGATTTAAAGTTAATACTAAATCTGATCTGAGTGGCTACGGGTTCATCTTTGACTCGCGCTGGCTCGAATTTCAAATTTTTAACAATTTCCAAAGCGCGTTCGTTTAAACCATAATCCAATGAATTTAAAAGCTCTGCTTTTTTAACAGATCCGTCCTTATCAATAATAATTAATAAAATCGCAGTCCCCGTGTATCCGGCTTTACGAGCTTCTTCTGTTCGGTTGGCGACCACTTGCATTTTCAATTTCGCCCCTGACGTAATCAAATAGTCATCCGCAGGTATGGGGATTGAATCAGGATCGTTTCTATCTAATTTTAACTGATCCATTTCTTTGGCCACCGTATTTCCCTGTTTAACCTGCACCCCCGAAGTTCCTGTATCATCCGTGATCGCTTTGCGACTGACACCAAAAACTTTTTTAACTTCGGGAATCGGTTCGGCTTTTTCTGCAGGCGGCGTCACATTTTTAGGTTGCAGCTGTAACTGCGGTGACACAACCACTGGATTTGTAATCACTTCCAAAGGAACATTCACTGTTGTTTTTGGTTTAAACAAATCTAAGCTGAAGAATAACAGCACCACTGCCACGGATGCATGACCGATTGTTGATATTTGAAAGGGTGACAGTTTTTTTAATATCATCATGTTTACTGATTTTTATTTTGTTGTTCGATTTGCACAGCAAAACGATTCAGCCCCTGAGATTTCAGTAAATCAATGGCTTTAACCACGCGGCCGTAGGCCACATCCACATCCGCACTGATAATCGCTTGCGCAGCTGCATTTTCTGTTAAAGCTTTAAGGGCCGCCTGCTTGAGACCTTCATCGTCCGTCAACTGACCATTAATCAGAATATTGCCATCACGATTAATCGCAACCCCCAAAGTCACTGTTTGCTGACCATCGCCCGTTTCTGTTTTGGGTAAATTCAGATTGATGATATCTTTGACCAGCGCAGGGGCCGTGATCATAAAAATAACTAACAACACCAAAACAACATCGACAAACGGTGTGACGTTGATCGAGGCGAATCCAGAGTCTTCTTGTTCGTTGTTAAAATCTGCGGCCATACAAATTACTTTGATTCCAGTTGAGAAATATACAGATCCCGAAGTGATTCCAGTTTCTGATAAGATTTTTTAATTTGATTTGAATAATAATTAAATGCGATGACTGCGGGAATAGCCACTAACAACCCCATCGCTGTCGCATACAAAGCTTGTGAAACACCCGTCATCACAGCTGTACTGCCGCTTTGTGATCCCAAATAAGCAAACGCACGAATGATCCCTAGAACAGTTCCAAACAAACCGATAAATGGAGCATTCGCACCCAAAGTGGCCAGGATATTCAGTCCCTTATCCAGCTTGGCACGTTCTTCTTTGAGAAAACTTGAAACCCCTTTTTCAAAAGACTGAGCATTTTCAAAAGAAACGGTATAGTCTTTTAATGTTTTGAACATTTTTGCATAAATATGATCACTGTCTAAATTTTGCTGAGTGATTTTACGATCCAGGATCAGTGACTTGATCTGCGCAAAACCTTGATCAGATAAAAAGGAATTTAAAAAACGGCGACGATCAATCATGATTGAAATCGACCAGATCGACATCCCGATCAACATAACTAAAACGGCTTTTTCAACGATATCTGTCATTAAAATAAGTGCATTCATCTGTTTTTATCCTTAGTTTGGTTGCAAACGGCAGAATGAAATCGTTTCAATGCCGGCAAAAGTGATATAGTAAACTTCTTTTGTAACTGGGTCTTGGCGCATGAAATAATGGTAAGCAGGATCTCCACTTTCGTAATTGACGACGACTCTTTGAGTGGGACTGGTTTCGCTTTTTTTCAAGTTGCCATGTTCTAACCAGTAAGGGCTCATCTCTTGACGAGAAGTTTCTAAGTTCCAACCGCTGAATTCATTTTCAGGCGCAAAAAAACTAAATATGGTCGAAAAATACATACGAGATTGATCCGGGTGTTGATCAATCATCATCACAGCATAATGAGTTGTTTCGGGGTTATAAAAAGAAGAAAGATGGCGACACTCACCGCTGTAGACAGCGGGTGTAAGCTGCAGGCCTTCGGCTTTTTGAAATAGATCCAGCGTTGTTGACATGTATTCTGTGCAACCTGAATAGCAGGCATTCGGCGGTTCAGAATATTCAGTACGGATTTCAAAGGCATGGATGTTCGTCGAGAAAACAAAGAATAAAATCGATAAATAAATATTATGTTTCATCATAAATTTCCTTTAAGATATTAGAGGAAATTATAATGATTTCGGCAAGTTGTTTATTTACACATAGCTAGATTTTGACTCCATGAGACAATCGACTTGTACGAAGTCTTGTCGCCCTCACGAAGAACAGACCAGTAGCGAGCGCCACCACGCCATTTCGTATCAACATAGCCGGCAAAGCGACCATCTGCTTTCAACCAACGATTCAAGATGCGAATTCCACAGCTGAGATTTTTTAAAGGATCGTGCAAATCACTGGCTTGAGCAAAAGCACAACCGTAGGCATTTCCACTTTCGATCGAAATTTGCAAAAGTCCACGACTGATAACAGGATTTCCGTTTGAATCATTAAACGATTCTTGGTACGAACTATTCGTATTAAATCCGCTTTCGAACTTCACCATCGAAGAAATAAAAAATGTCCAAAATATTTTACGCTCATCTTGACTCAGACGTGAGTAGTTCGGACAAAATAAATCCGCATCAGCAGGCGCCGCATTCAATAAATCCGCACCCAAGGTACTGAGGTTTTTCATCACATGAGCCGTCCAAACGGCCCCATTTGTGACCTTGGCTGTTTCCCAAAGAGGCTTAGCATCTGTATAGCTAATTGGAATTGCAGGAACGTCTGGCAATTCTGGCGCCGATGATGAAGATTGATTATCGATTAAATTGGGATTTAATAAAATTTGACTTTGGAATGATTTCGCGCAACCCATCAAGAGAAAACTTGAAAAAATAAGAATGAAAAATGCGCGAAAAAATCCCATCAGAAAACCTATCGGAATTTTAAATGATGACTTAAGTCCAGAATAAATTGTCAAAAAGTTTGACTGTTTTTCTGAACTTAAGCTGCGAGTGAAGCGTATGATTTTTTAGAGTAGATCACCGCATTATCAATATTCATTAAATCAAATGATGACGAAAGTCCGATTAAACTTTCACCTGAACCCAGAACCATCACACCTGATTCCTTTAAAAACTGACTGATATGATTGATAATGGCAATTTTTGAATCCACATTTTGATAAATCAAAACATTTCTACAAAAGACAAAATCAAATTTTTTATCAAAAAAGAATTTTTCTTTTAAATTCACTTTTTTAAACTGAATATGTTTAGAAATCTGTGTCTTAACCTGCCACTTGGTCTCGTCAATTTTAGTAAAATATTTCACTAAATAATTAATCGGCAACCCTCGCTGAACTTCCAGATTCGTATAAGTTCCAATTTTTGCTTTTTGTAAAACTCTTTCGGAAATATCCGACGCCAAGATTTCAAAATTAATTTTCATATTATGCTGAGTGCAAATCTCTGTTAACAAAATAGCCAACGACACTGGTTCTTGCCCCGTTGAACTGGCTGCGGACCAAATCGAAATCGAGTCACCGTCTTTGATTTGACCTTTTTTGTATTTATCAACTAAATGAGATTCGACCGCTTTAAAGACTCGCATATCGCGAAAAAATGAAGTTTCATTATTCGTTGCCAAATCCAAAAGTAAAATTTCAACAGAACCTGGCACTCCGTTTTGACAGGATTGGTAAAGCTCTTGAATATCCTTTTTACCCAACAGCAAACAGAGTTCTTCCAGCCGGTTTTGGAGCTGATAGTAATTATGATCTTCGTAAATAATACCTAGTTTTTGCTCAATATAATGAGCAAAAAATTTCAAAATGTCATTAGCTTGCATATGGAATCGCCTTTCCAAGTACAAATTCGATTTTCTGAAACAAGATATCCACAGTAAAGGGCTTGATCATATATTCAGAAACTCCTAATTCGAGCATTTTATTAATATTTTCTTCGGAACTGAGTGTTGTCATCATCACGACAGGAATTTGGATGCCCATTTTTCTGATGTTCTGTAAAGTTTCGGGTCCTTCCATGATGGGCATATTCCAATCTAGGAAAATCAAATCAAAATCCGTATTTGATTTTAAAAGATCGATTGCCTCTTGGCCGTTATAGACACTTGTTACTTGATCCACATGACCTTGAGACAAAAGTTTTTTTACAAACATATGTACAGATCTTGTGTCGTCAATAATTAAGATTTTGATCATAACTTCCTCTTTTTCTAAGCTTTTTCGTTAATCGTTTTAATAATTTCATCGGGGGAAAATATTCGGTCATAAGCCCCTACCGATTTGACGGCTCCCGGCATACCAAACACCGTGCATGTTTCCTCGCTTTGAATCGCCATTGCTCCACCCGATTTTTTAATTTGGATAGCTCCATCACGTCCGTCATAACCCATTCCCGTTAAAACAAATCCTAAACATTGCTTGGGAAAGAGTTCAGCAGCGGTGGTAAACAAATGATCAACCGCAGGTCGAACCGAATGGACTTGCTGATCCTGATCCAGTTGACAATACAAACCGTGATCCTTTTTCTGAATTCGCAAATGATAATCACCCTTTGCTATATAGATATGACCATTTTCAATTTTCATTCCTTGCGCCGCTTCGTGCGTAGAGATCCCACTCAGAGCTTGAATGCGTTCAGCTAACGTCGCTGTAAAGACAGGTGGCATATGCTGCGTTACTAAAATAGGAACTGAAATATCTTTTTTAATTTGCGAAAATATTTTTTCAAGTAACGATGGTCCTCCGGTAGAAGAACCAATAACAATAATACTGGGTTTAAACAAATCCCAAATCAATGGAGGAAAAGTAGGAACTGTGTTTATTGACGTCGAATCCTTTAAAGATATTTTCCTGACTGAGTCTTCAACTTTAAATAGAGCTTCAATTTTTTCCTTGAGAAGTGCTTTGATTTTTTCAATCGGAGTTAATACAGAAGTTGCTGCATCTTCTTTGAGTGTGATTTCGCTTCCAGGTTTGGTCACAAAATCGCTAGCCCCAAAACGAAGTGCATCCAACGTGATTTCAGCCCCACGACGCGATAAGGAAGAAAAAACCAGAACTTTTGCTTCTTGATTGCTTTTTCGAATTTCTCGCAGAGTCGTAAGGCCATCCATTTCAGGCATCTCTAGATCCAGTATAACCAGATCTGGCTTTTGCTGTTCCATTTGCTTGAGCGCCAGCAAACCATTCGCAGCCGTGCCTACGATCCGGACATTCGTCAGCGCTTCTAGCGCAGAACGAATTTGGGATCTATAGACAACGGAATCATCAACAATGAGAGCTTTAATTTCAACTGCGGACATCTGCTTACGTTCACTTTCTAAATCGCAGATTACTTCTGCGATTTTCTAACTAAGGCATTTAATTTTTCAGCTAATTGAGAAAGTTCTTTCGATGCAATCAAAGTTTGGTTTGAACTTGCTGTCGACTCTGCTGCAGCTACCGAAACTGTCTTGATTGTCGACGTAATTCCTTCGACACCTTTTTTCGACTGAACAACCACTCGAGAAATTTCGTTTGTCGTTGCCGTTTGTTCTTCGACAGCGGCTGCGATGACACCCGAGATCGAATTCAGTTTTTCAACGGCTTGCGAAATACCGCTGATGGCATCTACGGCGCTTAAAGTGTCTGACTGAATCGCACCAATTTTATTAGTGATATCGTCTGTGGCTTTAGCTGTTTGCTTCGCCAACTCTTTGACTTCATTTGCTACGACCGCAAAACCTTTACCAGCTTCACCGGCTCTGGCGGCTTCGATCGTCGCATTCAAGGCCAATAAATTTGTTTGCTGTGCAATCGAACTGATGACCTTGATCACATCACCAATTTCTTGAGAGCTCTTACCTAATTTAGTCACTGTGGCATTGGATTCTTGAGCTTTCATCATCGTCATTTTTGCCATTTGTGAAGATTCAGTTGTGGATCGATCGATTTCCTTG
>DALYIB010000003.1:7685-40480 GCA_031970595.1 Pseudobdellovibrio sp. | reverse complement strand
GATTTCCCGGTTTCTTGCTTAAACGCAGTGATCGCAATTGAAGACAATGAGTTTTTAGATCATTCCGGAGTCAGCTATTCGGGCCTCGCACGTGCTTTTTTTAAAAATCTAATTAAAATGCGCAAGGCCCAAGGCGGTAGTACTATCACGCAACAGCTTGTCAAAAATTATTTTTTAACTCCTGAAAAAACTTTATCCCGAAAAGCCAAAGAAATTTATATGGCTTCACGACTGGAATCGGAATGGACCAAGGATGAAATTTTACAAACCTATTTAAATATTATTTACATGGGGCAGTCAGGATCGTTTCAAGTCCGCGGATTTCCTTCGGCCAGCAGATATTATTTTAACAAACCTATTGATCAACTGAATCTATCTGAATGCGCCTTGCTGGCAGCAATTATCAACAACCCAGGCCTGAACAATCCGTGGAAAAAAACTGAAAAATCACAACAACGTCGGAAGTTGGTTTTAACGAAAATGTTAGAACTTCAACTGATTTCACAAAAAGACTTTGACCAAGCTACCATTTATCCGATGCCTGCTTCACACGAACTACAGGCCAACGAAACGGCGCCGTACTTTTTGGACGCAGTGAAAAGCCAAGCTGAAAAATTAGGAATCCAGATCGAAGGAAAATCTTTTTTTACAACTTTAGACCTGGGACTGCAGGATGATGCTGAAAAATCATTGCAAAATACAATCTCTCAGTTAACAGACAGCCGAACTAAATTAAAAAATCAAAAATCAAAAGGATTTGAGTTACAAGGTGTCGTTATGATGGCCGAAAACAGCACGGGCTATATCAAAGCCTTTGTGGGTGGGCAAAATTATCGTAAAACTCAGTTCAATCGAGCTCTGAACAGTCGAAGACAAATTGGCTCTTTGATGAAACCCTTTGTTTATTTGTCGGGCTTAATCAATGGTTTTCCCGAAGATAAAAATATCACTCCGGAAACAACCTTGATCGATCAATCTTTTGAGTGGATTATTGATAAAAAGAACAAATGGTCACCCGATAATTATGACAAAAAATTTCGCGGTGAAGTTCCCTATTATTATGCTTTGAAAGAAAGTCTGAATTCACCGACGGCACAAGTCGCGTATAAAGTCGGCTTACAAAACGTCATCAGCACAGCCATGGCAGCCGGCTTTCAATCCAATATCGAAAACAGCCCTTCTGTTTCGCTGGGAGCCAATGCCCATTTTCCGATCGAAGTTTTGCAAGCTTACTCAACTCTTGCAAAGCTTGGTCAAAAAACCCCGCTGACATTTATCGAGAAAATTGTTGATGAAGAGGACCAAGTGATTTTCTCTTACCTACCACAAACGGAAAATGTTTTTGATTCTGCCACTGCGGCCGTGTTAGTTGGCATGATGAAGCAATCTACGTTAAATGGGACTGCGAAAGCGATTGGGGCGTCTGGAATCAAAGCCATCAGCGCAGGAAAAACCGGAACAACTTCAAATGGAAACGACGCATGGTTTGCAGGATTTACGCCCATGGTGACCACAGTCACTTGGATTGGATTTGATCAAAACACGGCGACTTATTTAACTGGTGCTAGCGGAGCCGTTCCTGTTTGGATCTCTTTTATGAAAAAAATAGATTCTCTATATCCGATGATGGATTTTAACTGGCCAGAATCGGTCGAACTCAAAAAAGTCAAATTTGAATCTGTTCAAGAAGAACCCGAGTTGATATTTAAGAAATAATTATTCGTTAGCAAGCCCACGTTGCTGAAGTTTTTTGGAAAAAAATTCTTTTTCCATTTTTTTGAATGTTTCATATTTGACATAAGTTCCCAAAATCTCGACTTGCTTCTTGGTCAATTCAGCTTCCTGCTCATTGAGTTTAGCTAAAGAAGCTTTCAGTTTGTCTTTTTTCAGATTAGGAATTTCCGATTGAACAGTTTGTACAAAAGCCAGCGAGTTAGACAAAACTTCGATGGTTTTTTCCTCAGGAACCTTCCATTTGTCTACGAAATAATATGTAATTTGCTTGGTCCATTCTTTTTGATTATTTTCATTTGTAAAGGCTTCCAGAAACTGATCTGTGTAAATGGTAGCATTTAAGTAATCATCATAATAGCGCGCAACTTTGACTGCTACAAATCGATTTTGTTCGTTTTGCACTTGTCGTTGTTCAGCGATCTCTTGCAGTTCAATTTGTCGATGATCTGTTTTTAAACGATCCAACACAACTTGACCCACAAAGTAAACGGCTACGGCTGTGGCGAAGCCCATAACCAAATGATTTCTTTTTTCTCGCGAATTTCTTTGTTTCCATTGTATAATTTGCTGATCACCGGACTGTTGTGGTGAATCCGCGTTAGCACCCGCTTTGATTTGAATCACCGAGTTTGTTAATTCGACGATTTTTTCAAAATGAAATTTGTTATCGGATTTTTTTAAGTACAGTTCAATTTTGCTACTGATTTCTTGTGCCAAATCCAGACTGAGTTTTTTAATTTCGTAAGTATGCGAATCACGAATACTTTGCAGCTCTTTTAATTCTTGTAACTTAAAATTTTCGAATTTTTCTTTTTCGATGGCGGTTAATTTTTTATATTCAGCTTCGAGCAACGTTTTATGGTTAGCTTTTTCAGTAGCTAACTTTTCATCTAATCCTTCAAGCTCACGCTCTGAGACTTCGATTCGAGTCAGAAGGTCTTTACTTTTCTGACTGAGCTGCTCGAAATTTTGTCGGGACTGTTTTTCTTGCTCGACGATCGTATTTCGTTTTGCTGTGAAATTATCTAAATGTTCTTGCATAGAAGTACATTCTTGCTTCAGTTGAACTTCTTTTTTTGATAGCAGATCAATTTGATTCGCCAGATTGTTCTTGCTCAAACTTAGCTCATCAATTTTTTCTTCGAGTTCTATTTTCAAGTTCTTTGATTTAAGGTAAGAATCTTGAATTTGCTGATAGTCCTGGCTGATTTGATCAAAAGCTGATTTTAAATCGCTCAGTTTTTTTTGATGCTCAGCAGTTTCGTTGCGTGTTTGAGTTTGGAATTTATGATATTTCTCATTAATTTCTTCTTCAGCAGCCGAAATCATTTCTGCGCGTTCTTGGATCATTTTATTCTTTAAATTTTCCAACTCCATTTCCATACGACGTTGACTTTCGGCTTCAATATTTTCTTTGTGCATCTGAAGCTCAGTATGCATTTTCTGACTGGCTTCGGTGCGCAAAAGCTCAATTTCTTCTTGGGCTTTGCGTTTGCGAGATTCAATGACCTTTTCAGTTTTCTGGCGCAACTTTTCAAGCTGGCGTTGTGTTTCTTTGAAAAGCTCGGCCAGTTCTTTCTGCTGTAAACCGACATTGCGTTGATGAGTCAGGCGCTCTTCAACCAATCGTTCTTGAACGGATTCATCCAGATCTCGTAGAATTTTTTCTTTGATTTGCAGTTGCTCTACTTTAAATTTCTCAAGCTCTAAATCTTTTTTATTAGTCGCTTCGGCTTCAACAGATTCTCGAACATCGTTGCGAAATGCTTGAACTTCGCCCTCGGCCGCATCCCACAATTCTTTAACTTCACGAGTAGCCTTGATTTTTTGTTGAACGATGTAATTTTCTGTTTCATTGCGAATTCGTTCAGTTTCTTTTTTTGTTTGCTCTAGCAAAGCATCAATTTTGATGCGATACTCTTCATAAGAGGCTTGCGCCAATTGAACAGATTCTTTTTTGGTTTCTGCTAGAATTTTATTTTTTTGTAAATCCGCATTCTTCAAAATGGAATGCTTTAAAAATTCAGCTTCTTTAATAATTGCCTGGGAATACTCCTGTGCGTTTCTGAATTTGGGCATCGACAAGCCCGCTTTTTTAAAATCAAATTTCAATTCACTTTCTGAAATAGGAATTCCTGAAATTTCAACTTTAATTGATTCACTTTGTACTTCTTGCTCTTGTTTTTCTTGTTGATTAAATAAATTTTCTTCAATTTCAACTAGCTCGATTTTAAGCTGAGCTGTCGTCCCATTAAAGCCAATGGCATCCTGAGAATGGATTTGATACAAAGCCATTGGATCTAATTTTTTTCCATTCAAAAAAGTTCCATGCGAAGAACCCAAGTCTTGCACAACCATTCCACGCATTTCATCTAAAAATATTTTCAGATGTTGACGTGAAATATTAGGTTCATCAATTTGCAAACTGGCACTTGAAAGACGGCCGACAGTACATTCCGATTCAGAGCAATAATGAGTTTTGCTCTGACCATTATGACTTAGAATGACTTTATATACCTTTTTGGTGTCGGCCATTTCTCATCACTACGCAGATTTTTGCGCAATACCTTTTTGAGATTTGGTGAACTCAAGCTGTAAAGCCTCTTCTGCCAAGGCTTCCGCCGGATCACGGTTTTCATTAAAGTTTTCAATTTTTTCAGGCAGAAAATTATTATCTGAGCGGTACCATAATAAATCCAAAGTGCTTTCAAAACGATCTACCAAGGCCGTATAAACACGGTCCGGGGATAACGAAGTGTTTACCAAATGAAGTGTTAATGAAAAAGCAATACCTACAATCGAAGAAGCCATCGCAAATCCAATTTCATGTAAAAAACTGTCCATGATATTTTTGCTAGCTTCGACATCCGTTAAATCCATTCCACCCAATTGAACCAATCCACCCTTGATACCTAAAAAGGTACCTAAAATACCCGCAACCACAAACAGACCCGGCAAAATAGAAACCAGATCATTGACTGCACCCAGCGGAAATATTCCAAAAACTTTGTTAAAACAAGGGTTATGATTTAAAGTAGAACGAGTTATTGTATGCAATTTCGGACTTTCTTTTGACCACTTTAAATGTTTAATTTGTTTTAATGTAAACTTCACGAACCAGGCGCAACCTTGTTTAATAAAGAAAACTCGGTCCGAAAAAGTCATTACATGATCAACGTTGTCATTCACTTTGCGATCACGAACAGCAAATGTTTCATAAAAAGTTTTTTCAAGTAATTTTTTGGACAAAACATAAAATGATACTGAATTTTCAGTTTGGTGATTCTGTTGATCTAAATATTTATAAACGCGTTTTTCAAATTCACGAGCAAACCATTCATGTCGACGAACTGTGTAGTAAATAGCCCATCGAAGAACAACTGCTGCTGCAAAAATACCTGCCATTGCATAAGGAAGGTAGTTAATAAAATTCCGAATCATGACCTGAGTTAATTGATCTGACATAATCACCTCTTATTTTTTATTTAAGCTAAATTTAATGACAACACGCTGTGCTTTTTTACAATCGTGTTTGCTGCAATAGTCCTCAGCAGAAGCAACCGAGCGATCATTTTTCATCAGCTCGAGGAAACTTCGACCAGAAACCTTTAAATTGGAAACCATTTGCTGTCTGTGAACAAAAGACATTTCACTTTCGTCTAAGATATAATTGAAAATTGACTTCGCACGTTTATAACTCAGATCCATATTGTACGCCAAGGCTTCGATGTCTTGTTTCGAAGTCGACTTAGGATCAATAAATTTACCTTTATACGTCGGCGAAGCAAAACCAACAACTTCGACTGCCGTAATTTGATTCGCTACTTTTTGATTTCCAAAAAGGGCTTGTGTATACGCTGGCATCGCTTTTTGTAAAATCGATTTCATTGTTGGCTTTAAATTAGCCGAGTCGCTGTCAAAATAATTTTGTCCAAAATCCAATAAAACATCGCCAGACTCCATATCGATATCTGCACGAATGCCTGCTTTTGCAAAACCATTTTTTATTTCGCGTGCAATTGTTTTACGCGCCTCAAGTTCTGCATTTGCTTGCGCTAACTTTCCTTGAGTGTCTTTGAGCTCCCCCGCCAACTGGGAAATTTCTCCGGCCAATTTTCTTTCTTTAGCGGCCATCGCATTTTTAAACTGAGCTTCTTTGGCTGCGATTTGCCCCGCTGACAAATTCTTTTGTTTGTTTAACTCGCCCTCAAAGGCCGCGCGATCCGCAGCTCGCTCGCGTTCAAAAGCCCCTTTAAGAGCGGCGATTTTCTGCGCGTTTTCAGCTCCAATTTGTCCCAGTTTTTGATTCAATTGTCCCACTTCGGCGCCTTTTTTATCCAGCTCGCCTTGAGTTTGTGACAATTGATTTTGCGTCATTTGTAAATCCTGCTGTGCGCCTGCCAGCTGCATCTGAACAGAGCTTAAGTTTCTTTCAGTTTCAGATTTTTGTTGGCTCAAAGCTGTGATTTCCATATCTGAATTTTGCTTCAATTTCTTCAACTTTTCTTGATACGCCTTTTGCGTCAGCTTTTGTTTTTTAAAAGCCGTCTTCAGCTCGTTCATTTTGGCAGTCAGCTGTTGCTGTGCTTGTGCAATTTGATTTTCTTTAACAGAAATCTGGTTTTCCATTGCAGAAATATCTTGGCTGAGCTGTGAAATCTTTTGATTTTTGTTTTTAATTTCATGTTCTTGAGTATCAATCGTGCTTTCACGGTCTGCGATCACTGCATTTCGATTTGTGACTTTCACCTTAGCAAATTTAGAAGCATTCATTACGTTACGAACCATTTGCTGATATTTGTTCAATGCTTTTTCTTTTTGTTCATTTTCTCTGGAAGCATTCAACAGTTTTTCTTTTTCTGTTTTGGCCTCATCTTGCAACAATGTCAGCTTATCCATTAATTCATTGTATTCGCTCATTTCTGATTGAGAGGCTTGATTTTTCATGTAGTCTTCTTTGATCGCCTCGTATGTTGAAATCTGATTTCGCAAATCCATAATTTCAGTTTTCAGTTTTTTATTTTCCAAGCTGTTTTTTAAGCCATCGGTTCCTGTCCGCAAACTGGCTACGACATACAACATTAAAAAGATGGATGATAATCCTAGAAATAAATCTGAATACGACGTCCAAAAACTTTCGTTATCTTGGTGCTTCTTGTGTTTTGAATAGCCTAATCCCATAAAGTAGTTCCTTTACAGAACTCGAGTCGGCCTATTGCTTTGATTTCTAAACAAATTTAGACAGATTATGGTCTAAGAGCCAGGTTACAGCTGGACGAATTGCCCGTCATACGAGAAACACCAAATTAATTTTTCAATATTTTTTGATTGAGCTATTTCTTTGAAATAGTTTTGTCCGGCTTCAGCCAGTTTTTGAATATCCTTCGTCCCATAGCTAGGATCATGATGAGCCAAAACAACTTGTTTGACGCGATAATGACTGCAAACTTCAAAAGCACGATGAAAAGTTCCATGTCCCCATCCTCTTTTATCACTCATTTCGGATTCTAAATATTGTGCATCAAAATAAAGTAAATCGGCATCTAAAAACAGTCCGACATCTTGGCCCAATTCGTTCGGCGCAATGCGATCCGATTCATGGTCGACCGCATGCGCGTAAACTTTCCCCTGATTTTCAATACGAAATCCATAACATTCATCTGGATGGTCCAGCTGAAAAGGCGTCACCTTCAATCCATTAATCACCTGTGACTTGTAAGGCATGATTTCGTGAAAATGAATTTTTGCCTTTAAATGTTGATACTCGACAGGAAACAATGGCTTTTTGAACAAATCCTGGATGTGGCCCGAGTAATTCGACTGCACAGCATAATAATGGACTTCATGATCAGCCAGAAAATGAGGAGTAAAAAAGGTCAGCCCCATAATGTGATCGTAATGAAAATGTGTCATCAAGATATGATGAACTTTTTGATCCCGCTTTTGCTGCGACAAATAATCATTGTATGTTTTGATTCCACTGCCGCCATCAATAATCAATTGATGATCGCCCGCTTTAACCTCGACACAAGTCGTGTTTTGACCATAACCGAGAATATCAGGAATCGGGCTATTTTTTACAAATGAAGTCACGTCAGCCTCGCTGCGCGCGCCTGTGCGTATAAAATTCTTTAAGACCATTTCGATATGTTCGAGATTTTTTTCGACACCAGCCGCCGAAGGTAAAGATCCCCTAACCCCCCAAAACTTCACTTGCATAAAAATATTCTTATGGGTGTTGTCACAGACTGCAACCAGTTTGAGTTCTAGTCGAGTCTTGAAAATGGAAAGCCCTAGCGATCTGGCTCTCATTTTGCTACAAATAGGTATATGGAAATTCGGCGCTATAAAAACGTTGTCGCAGTTAAAATGACACCAGATGAAGGCTCTGCCTCTGTCACGAGTCATATTGTTGGTTTCCATACGACTCAATTAGAAGTCGCCGAGCTGTCTGAAGAAGCTTTCGCTCAAATGACATCGATAGATATGTCTCGGTCAGATATACCAACAAATTTGATCAAATCTGAATCGGAAGCTCAAGATCAAATCCAAAACTGGAACCAAGAAAATGATTTTCAAGGACGGTCTGGGAATATTTCCTTTGGCATCCGCAGCGTCACTATTAACGTCACCCAGGTTTGTAATTTAAAATGTACCTATTGTGCCGCCGGAGGCGATGGTACTTACGGAGATCCTGTCGCCAAAATTTCGGTCGAAAAAACTTTGCCTCAGCTCAAATTTTTTATTGATCAACTGAAAGACGGACAAAAATTTACAATCAGCTTTGTCGGTGGCGAACCGCTTTTGTACCCAGAGGGCATCAAACTGATTTACGACTATGTCGTTAATTTGCAAAAAACAAAAAATTTTATTCCTGTTTTTAGCCTGATCACGAATGCCACTGTGATTACGGATACGGTTCGCGATTTATTGGCGACCATGAAACTGCACATCACTGTCAGTTTAGACGGACCTGCAACCATCAATGATCAAGCCAGACCCTCAAAGGCCAACAACGGAAAATCCACAGAGCTTACCCTGAGCGGCATTCAACAGTTACATAAAATCAAATCTCAATTAGGCTCGCTTGGGATCAGCGCTGTTATTTCTGAAAATAATTTAGATGTTGTCAGCTGTTACCAATTTTTTAAATCACTGAATCCAGATTGGATGGAGTTTAATTTTAATTATTTAGGACAGAATCAAACGATCAATCAAAAATACATCCAACAAATGGCCGCTGTGGCCCGTCTGGCCTACCAAGAAAATGGTGAAGCCGGCCTTCGCCAAATTAAACAATTTGATCATTATTTTAAACTTTTGGACGATCAACAAAGGGTCCAAAACCACTGTGGAGCTGGTAAAAGTTACCTCATGATTGACGCCAAAAATCAGCTGTACACCTGCCCCTGGGTTGTCGGCGAGGCTGCTGAAATCGTAGGTATTGGCTCCCAATTGAACGCAACCAGCTTAGAAAAATACCAGAAACCCTTGATAGAACTGAATAATTGCCAAACTTGTTGGGCTAAATATCTGTGCGGAGGCGGCTGTATGTACATCCACCGAGCCCATACTGGGGATAAACATAAAAAAGATAATTTATTCTGTTATCGAACACGAAGCTTGATTTCCTTGAGCCTTGTGTATTATAAGATGTGTAGGGAGTGATTATGAAAACAAATCACATTAAAAAAATTAAACCAGTTAAAACAGAAACAAACTCTGTTATTAAATCTCGTGAAACTGGCACAGCATGCATCCCTTCTGGCGAACCGCCAAATTCAGCTCTTTAATATCAGGCTGACTCAATGGGTGCTCCCCCGTCATTAGAACCAAACAATAACTATCCTCAGTGGGTTCAACTTTTATTTAAATTGCTTTTGGCTATTGCCGCTTCGTTTTTAGTTTCCTCGTTCAAATTAGAATATATCGAAAGCTTTCTGTACGACATTCGCTTCCGTGTTCAAGCGACTTTGATACCACGATCGCAGGGCCATCTGAAATCCGTAGTTATTTTGATTAACGGAAAAACCATCGAACGTTATCAAGGCTTTCCCAATTACCAAGATCACATTGATTTTATTTCTAAATTATATCGGGCCAACCCTCAGTATGTTTTATATGATCTGAAAACCAAGGACAACACCCTACGTGATATCGAAGGCTCTCCCGCAGATAAAAAATTATTTGGCCAAGTGATCGAAAACGTTCCGAACTTTTTTATTTTGTCGGACGAATTAGAAATGAAGGGTGAAACGGGAAAGCTAAAACTGGCCGCGCCTTTAGAAAAAATTAAAGTCGCACCCGCTACTAAAACATACGATACAACTTTGTTCGCCAAAGACGGTGTCAGCCGACGATTAATGATCAGCTATCAAGATCAAAAAATTTTACATCCCATTATAGCTTCGTACTACAATCCCCAAATTCAAAATATCGAAAAAATTCGCGGTACCTTTGAACTTTTGGATTCGATGCAAGCCTATGTTCAATTTCGCCCTGAAGGGTCATTTCCGACATTCACCTTCGAAGACATTATTGACGGCAAAGTTCCCGAAAGCGTGCTGAAAGATAAAATTATCATTCTGGGTTTAGACACAGGCAAAAGCGCCAAAGAATACGTGACCACGCCGTTTTCACGGGAAGTCAATGCCATGACCTCCCCTGAGTTTCACGCCAATGCCTTACAAACCTTGATCGACAACAATGCTCCTATTCGTTTGCCTCAGTGGTTCAATCTTTTTGTCACAACTTTAATTTCAATTCTGACGGTCTATGTTGTTTTGTCTTTAAAACCTTCGCGAGGTTTATTAATTCTGGCTATTACAATCTTAGGATTGTTTCTATTGTCGGTTTTGGTGTTTACAGGATTGGGGCTGTGGATTGATTTAGCTCATCCTTTCTTAGCTGTCTTTTTGTGTTACTACTTTTTCATTCCGTATCGTTTGATCAAAGAAAATCGTCGCAGCTGGGAATATTATCAAAAAAATAAACTGCTTTCCCAAGTCGAAGAATTAAAAACAAATTTTATTTCGATGATGTCACATGATTTAAAAACCCCGATTGCACGTATTCAGGGTATGACTGAAGTCATTTCAAAAGATACTCAGCCATTGTCACAGAATCAGCGTGAAGCCGTCGATACAATTCAAAGCAGCGCCGAAGACCTGTTGAAATTTATTAATTCGATCTTACAATATGGCCGCATCGAAAGTCAGGGCCTAGAATTAAACCTGCAGTCCAAAGACGTGAATTCTTTATTGAAAGACGTCATTAAAAAACATGAATTTTTAGCGCGCGTAAAAAAGATTAAAATTGAACAAAATCTAGAACCCCTTTTCCCAACGACTTTGGATGCGGATTTAATGCGACAAGTGTTTTCGAATCTTTTGGAAAATGCCATTAAATACAGTAACGAAGAATCTGTTGTGACTGTCAGTTCCAAAGAAGTCGACCAAGAGATCTGGATCGAATTCCAAGATCAAGGCGTCGGTATCCCCGAGCAAGATTTACCCAATGTCTTTATGAAGTTCTTTCGAAGTCATAACGTGAAAACATCCACCATCAAAGGTTCGGGCTTGGGTTTATACCTGGCCAATTACTTTACAGAGCTTCACAAAGGCAAAATCACTGTCAAAAGTGTAGTCAATCATGGCTCTACTTTCACGGTTCGATTACCTCTTTTATAACTAGTAGATATTTGACACCACTTCAGCTATAAATAGCATCCTGTAACTTATTTAAAGGGGACGTTTATGCTTAAAGTACTAGTTGTTGATGACGATCAGGCTCTGAGATTTTCGGTCAAGACAGCACTTGAAAACAGCAAAAAATATCAAGTTGAAGAAGCTTTCGATGGGGTCAATGCCCTTGAAAAGATCAAATCTGTGGACGCTTCTAAACGTATTTATGATATCGTCATCCTCGACGTCGATATGCCTCGTAAAAACGGCCTAGAGACTCTGAAAGCGATCAAAGAGCACGATCCAGGCATTATCGTTTTAATGCTGACAGCGCACGCCACAGTCGATACAGCCGTCCAAGCCGTTAAGGACGGAGCCTATAACTTTTTATCGAAACCTATTTCCGGTGACGAACTGGTGGCCTTGCTTCAAAAAGCCATTACCGCACATAGCTTGATTTCATCATTAGCTGTTTCTTCCCCGGTTTTTGTCGACGAGGGACGCAAAATCATTGGTAACACGTCACAGATGCAAAAAGTCTTTAACGTCATTCATAAATTAGCCAAAGTCGATACACCGGTTTTAATTCGCGGCGCATCGGGTACAGGCAAAGAATTAGTCGCCAAAGCCATTCATTTTAACTCATCTAGAAAAGATGAAAAATTTGTGGCAATCAACTGTTCGGCGATTCCAGAGAATTTATTTGAATCTGAATTGTTTGGACACGAAAAAGGATCTTTCACGGGTGCAGATCAACGTAAAATCGGAAAATTTCAATTCGCCGAAGGTGGAACTTTATTTTTAGATGAAGTCGGCGATATGCCACAACTGATGCAAGTTAAAATTTTACGTGTCTTGCAAGAAAAATTATTCACGCCGGTAGGTTCGAACCGAGAAATTCAATCCAATGTTCGTATCATCGCAGCGACAAACCGACCTTTAGAAGAAATGATGAAAACGGGTCAGTTTCGTGAAGACTTATTTTATCGTTTGAATGTGGTTCCTATTTTCTTACCACAATTAGGTGACAGAAAAGATGACTTGGAAGTTTTAATTAATATTTTTATTAAAAAATTCAATACAGCCCATAATAAAAAAATCACGGGCGTTTCCAAAGAAGCATTAGCCGCATTGAAACGTTACAACTGGCCTGGAAATATTCGTGAACTTGAGAATGTGATTGAACATTCTTTCGTTTTAGAGTCGACAAGTCAGATTACCTTGGGAAGCTTGCCAGAGACGGTTTTAGAGGCAGCTGGCATCAGCATGATCGAAACGATGGACCAAATTCAAAGTCAATCACTCAGTTTAAAATCTTCTGCTGAAAGCGTTAGCGGTGCAGATTTTGGTATTGATGAAGATCTCAGCGACGACATGGATCTTGATTCTGATTTAGGCGACGATTCTGATGACGATTCCATCTCGATTGCGATCGGCAGCGGTGGAGCTTTGGATTTCAACGCGCAAAAAGAAGAGTTTGAAAAACAGTTTATTATCAAAGCCTTAAAGACTTTTAAAGGCCGAATTAATCAAACGGCTTTGCATGCCAATATTCCCAAAAAGACTCTTCTTCGCAAGATTGAAAAGTACGGAATTGTGGCCAAAGATTACGCAGAATCAAAAGCGGATCAGTAGTTATTTTTTTTAATTCATTGTCGTGTTCTGTGTTGACTGAATTTTTACAATTCAGTTAGCATTTTGCTCTCTTATGACGATGAATCCACTTCCGCCTCAGGCGTACACTAAAGAAACTTTGCAAAAAGCCTACACTTGGCTTTTGACACAGTCTGCGTCTGTGAAGGAACTGGCTTCCTCGCAAGACATGTTAGTGGCCTTGTATCTCAAGGCCCAACGCAGTGGTGAAGCTTCATTAGAAGCGCCCAGCATTCAAAATTTTAAACAAGAATTAAAATCTTTGGCGAACATGATGGGTGATTTTTCTTCAAACAGTTCAGCCCACGTCAATACATTGAATCAAATCAATGTGGCCATTCCACCGCAAGCAATGCCACAGATTCACAATCATCAAAATACTTCTCAGCCCCAGCAATTAATCAATGCTTTAGACCAGAATTCTTTGAACGCGCTTAGCGAAGTTAAAAACACTTTGAATCTCAGCTCGGACGCCGAAGCCCTACGCGCTCTGATTTCTTTGGGCTTTAAACAGTTCAAAAAAATTAATTCCTAAGTCCCCTGTCCTTGAAATTAGTCTTCTCATTAATTCTGTGTTTTGTTACGCTTAAAGAATGTTTAAACAACCTGACGTTTCAGAACTGACTAAAAAGAAATTTATTGTTTTGATTTGCATTTCATTTTTTATAATCGCGATTGATCAATTAACCAAAGTTTATATCCATACCCAGTTCAGTTTGCACGAATCCAAAGTCATCATTAATGATTTTTTTAATTTAACATATGTTCGCAATTACGGAGCAGCATTTGGATTCTTGGCTCAAACGCCCGTTCTGTTTCGTGAAATTTTCTTTTTGTCGATGCCGCCACTGGCTTGTCTATTAATTTTGTATATTTTGATTACTTTAAAACCTCACCAAAATGCGCAAATTTATGCGTTGTCGTCTATTTTTGGAGGCGCCTTGGGAAACTATATTGATCGATTGCATTATCGCTATGTGATTGATTTTTTAGATTTTCATTTTAAAAATAAACAATCTTGGCCCGCGTTTAATATTGCAGATGTTTGCATTGTCTGTGGTGTTTTTTTTCTTATCTATTTAATCTTAACTGAAAAAAACGAAGAACCTCATGTACCCCATTCTTAAATTTGGTTCAGTGCAAATTGCGACGTTCTATGTTGTGATTTCATTATCACTCAGTTTACTGATTTTATTATTTTCAAAAAAAATTGAACATCTGGATAATCAGTCTGGAATGACCGCCAAACAAGGATATGATTTATTGATTCTTTTATTGTTTGCAGGTTTTATGGGTGGACGCTTTTTCCATGTCTTTTATGAAGAATGGATTTACTACCGATCGTATCCCGCCGAAATATTTAAATTTTGGAACGGCGGATTTGTTTACTATGGTGGATTTATTTTTGCATTCATCGCATCCTGGATCTATTGTCGATTACAAAAAATTTCACTGGCCGCCTGGGCCGATTTTATGACTGTGTTCGTCAGCGCAGCCTACGCCTTGGGACGATTTGGTTGTTTCTTTGAAGGCTGCTGCTTTGGTCGAATGACCGATGTTTCCTGGGCCATTCAGGGACGCCACCCCACACAAATTTACATGATTGTAGCTGAATTTATTTTATTAGCGGCTGTGATTCTATCCGAGAAAAAACTAAAACCATTTCCGGGTCGTTTATTTTTATTGTGGGCGACTTTTCACGCAGCTACTCGATTTATCATCGAATTTTATCGTGACGACGGTCGTGGTCAATTTATTGCTGGCTTGAGTATTTCACAATGGATCAGCTTGACGATTGTCCTGTTAGCTAGCTTTGTATTTGTTTATAAACAGCTTCCCCCAAAAAAATCTTCGAACTAATTTTTATATTTAAAATATACATCTATAATTTATAGAGATTGAAAAGAGGATTTATGAGAAGTATTTTATTGTTTGGTCTATTGATCGTAGCAACTAGCTGCACGCATACGCATGTAGAAGCTCCTCGTAATCCTGCCAATAACTTGATCAATACAGCTGGAATTATTTCTGACGTCGATGATACGATCCGTATTTCATACACAGGTGGTGGTTTTCAAAATAAAATATTGGTTTTTTTGACTAAGGAATCCTTCATTGGACAAAGCGATTTGTATAATGGAGTTTTGCAGCAAACAGAGCAATCCGCTCCGACTATGGCTTTTGTTAGCGCAGCTCCAGGCAAAGAAGCTCCAGGAAATTCTTTAGAAAAAAAGTTCTATGGAATTTTATCCAATACGGTTCATGGATTGATTAAAAAATTTAACTTTCCACAAAAATATACATTGGACATGGCTCCGGAACCATATGGAAAAATTTCGGATCGTAAAGAAAAACTAAAAAAAGTAATATCGTACAAAGTTAAAGCGGCTGAGTCTCGTATTATTGATGGCATCACCTATTCACTGTACGGCGATGATACCGAGGCCGATCACTTGGCTTATGCTCAGATGGTTAAGAATGCTCCTCAAAAAATTTCTAATGTTTTCATCCACAAAGTCAAAGGCATCGAAAGCATTCCAGTAGGACTGCTTTATTATACTGCTTTTGAACCCGCTTTGGTTGAGTATTCTGAAGGACGACTGAGTCGAGCAGACCTTTTGAAAATCGGACAAAAATTATTAGACCCGAATATTGATTTTGAAAAAGTGATTCCCTACTTTGCAGTATGCCCTAACCCAACCAAAGAAAAAAATTGGATCTCGACACTGGCTCAAAGTAAAAAAATGACTGATCCTGAAATCATTCATACAGCCGCTTTATTGGAAGCTAATATTCACTATTACTGTTCGATTCGAAATGAAGCTCGTCAGTTGAATACGAAACAATAATTAAGCTATTTCTTTTTGGATAACTTGGCTTTAATTTGTTTGGCAAAATCTTTGGCTTGTTGCTTTTCATTTTCAGTCAAAGCTCCCCAGTCCTTGTTCTGCAAGGCTGCAATCAAAGCATACCCATACAGTGTATGAGCATGCTTTTTGTTGTGACTGGCTAACTTCATCCAGGTTTTTTGCCAACCCATTTGAATAAATTGATGGGGTGTTTTGATCCCCGCCGCCTTAAAATGTTTTTCACTTTCTGGTCCTAGATTTTTAAAATCTGATATTTTTTTAAAAGTGGCTGCTTTTTCAGTACTGAGAGGCTCGTCGCGAAACATTTGAGGAACCTTCATATTGACTGTTTCAGAAGGTTTTATCGAGGTATTTTTAAGTATTTTTTTGGCCTTTGTCCTTTTGGCTTTGGGAATAACGCCCCAATAGCTGTCTGGCTTTAAAATTTGACGAATGATCTTTGATGTCAGGTCTTCGAAATTTTCGGTTTTTAAAGGCAAATACAGCCATTTCGAAAGCACTGGATGAGGAACAAGGAATGGAAATTGTTGTAGGGCTTGAGGATGATATTCGCGCTCGATCGGAAATAAACATCCATGCCAAATTTCAAAATGATAGTCTTTGCCCTTGTAGGTGGATTCGCCATCGCCTTCAAATAAAGCCAATATCATTCGATCATTCAAATAAAAACCAAAACCACCGAACATGGGTTTACGGACATAGCTGGTTTGCGCCAGCAAGTCTTCCACCCAATAAAGTTCAGATAAAGTTTTGGCCGCCACTACAAACGCCTGAATATTTAGAACTGAGCTTCTAAACCAAACTTGATATTCACACCTTGGTTATAAAAGCCATAGGCCGTTTGATAAGTTTTATTCTGTAAATTTTCAATTCGAGTAAAATAACTGAGTTGAGGATTCACATTCAATTCAGCAATGAGGTTCACCAAAGTGTATTCCTCTAAAGTCACATAACCACCCGCAGCTCCACGATCACGACGATCCCCTGTGTGGTTAATCTCTGTTGCTAAGTTAAATTGATCATATACTTTTTTAGATAATCGCAAACTCGCCGTACGCAAAGGGCGACGAACCAACCAATTATCCAAAGATAAATCCTTAGGTTCTTGATAACCCAAACTCAGGGCAGTACGATACTGCTGTTCAGGATTGTCATAAGATGTATATAATTCCACACCTTGAGTCCGAGTCGCAGAAACGTTTTCATATTTTTGCGGAGAACCTTTGATCACAATCAGGTTTTCAAATTGAGCATCAAAAAATGTAATCGATCCCAAAATATTATTGGCAAATTTATTTTCAAAGCTGAGCGTCGTGTTTTTAGCTTTCTCTGGCTGTAAAGCCGTATTCCCATATGAACTGTATAATTGGAACAAGGAAGGTGTTTTAAAACCTGTCGCATATTCTAGTTTCACATGATCTTTCCAAGAAACACCGGCCTGGTAAGTTTGATCAATTTTTTTACCCTTGCTCGTTTCTAGGCGTGCTCCGACTTCAAATAAAAAGTCTGCTGGTAATTTAAAATCAGTTTTTAAATAAATACCTTCATACTGATTCACGTCATCAGACTTAACAACAAAAGAATCTACATATTTCATAGACTCATTTGTAAAGCTGAGTCCCGATAAAACGGATAAAAATTCATTTTGATAAATACGACCATCTAATCGAGTCGCAATTAAGTTACATTTATAATCCTGATCCGTCGCTGTTCCCCCAGCGTCCACGGCACTTTGTAAAAACAATCTTTGTGTCCACTGATCTGAAACAGAAAATTGATATAAATCTTTGTTACGAAATACAAAATTCACACCATATGTTTTTGTACGTGCCTCGAAAGCATCTGTATCCGCAGCCTTGAACGTTGCAAAATTCGTTGTCGCAATTTCATTTTTATCATCCGAATAGTTAATACGCGTAATAAATTCCGTGTTTTTATCAGGATTTAAATAAGCGATCGCACCGTCGACCGTGGCCACTTTTTGAGGATAAGTTTTCGTGGAATTAAGCACCGGTGAATCAGCTTGCTGATCTAAAGCCTTTACGTTCAGTGACGATTTCCAATTCTGATTTAAATTTTGTAATCGGCCGACTTGAAATTCACCATAGTGTGGTCCCACTTGCAAACCCATTTCGGTTTTATCTTCGAATTGACCCGAAAATGTTTCAATTTTAATAACTCCCGAAAGAGCTTGGCCGCCATAAATCACAGATTGGCTGCCTTTTAAAATTTCGATTTTTTTAATATTTTTTAAATTCAAATTTCCCAAATTAATTGTTCTTTGAACAGTGGATGGATCATAGGTCGGAACACCATCGACTAAAATCAAAACGTGGCTAGAATCTCCGCCTCGAATATAAATTGAATTCGGCTGAAAGCTGGTGCTTGCCACTGAAATATTCGCTTGCGAAGACAACAATTGCGGTAAATTCGTCGCATGAGACTTTCGAATTTGATCCTGATCAATAACAATCTTGTTGGATGAATTAAAATTTTGATCGATGACATCAACCTGAATTTCTTGAACAGCGAATGCATTGACGGCCAATAGGGAAACGAACAGCAAACTTTTTTTGAACATAATGACTCCCTCAAAAAAGTGTGCCCATTATTCATAAAATCGGATGCAAAGTAAAATTAAAAATGGTGGGTGCAACAAAATGAAAGGCCTCGTTCAGAGGCCTTTTGTTTATACAATACGATGTTTGACTAAATCATCTACAACAGTTGGATCTGCAAGAGTTGTTGTATCTCCTAGTGAATCCAATTGGTTCTCGGCAATTTTACGCAAAATTCGACGCATAATTTTACCAGATCTTGTTTTCGGTAATCCGTGAGCCCATTGTATTTTGTCAGGGGACGCAATCGGTCCTATGACTTTGCGCACAGTTTGTACAAGCTCTTGCTTCAACGCGTCTGACTCGGCGATGCCTTTTTTTAAAGTCACATAGGCATAAATACCTTGGCCTTTGATATCATGTGGAAAACCAACAACGGCTGCTTCAGCGACAGCGGTATGGGCGACTAAAGCCGATTCAACTTCGGCCGTGCCGATCCGATGTCCTGAAATATTTAACACATCATCTACACGACCCGTAATCCAGTAATCACCATCCGCATCGCGACGACATCCATCACCTGTAAAGTAATATCCTTTGTAGGTAGAAAAATAAGTTTCTTCAAAGCGAGCATGATCTTTGTAAACAGTACGCATTTGACCTGGCCATGAATCGGCTAAAACTAAAACCCCCGAAGCTTCTTTGTCGGAAATCAATTCGCCTTCACTTGTTAACAGGACTGGCTCGATCCCAGGTAAAGGACGAGTTGCACTTCCTGGTTTTTGATCAGATGGTTTTTGCCCTTCTGCAACGGCTGAAATTAAAATTCCACCCGTTTCTGTTTGCCACCATGTATCTACGATCGGACAGCGATCTTTACCAATATGTTTAGAATACCACAACCAAGCTTCTGGATTGATGGGTTCTCCGACGCTGCCTAAAACTTTCAGAGAAGCCAAAGAACTTTTGTTCACATAATCTAAACTTTCACGCATCAAAGCACGAATGGCTGTCGGTGCCGTATAAAAAATTTCAACTTTGTGTTTATCTATCACTTCCCAAAAACGTGCCGGCGTCGGATAGTTCGGAACACCTTCAAATAAAACCGTTGTCGCTTGATTAGCCAGTGGACCATAAACGATATAACTGTGGCCAGTGACCCAACCGACATCCGCTGTGCACCAAAAAATTTGTCCCGGTTGATAGTTAAAAACTTTTTGATGTGTATAGCTGGCGAAAGTCAGATAGCCGCCTGTTGTATGCAACACCCCTTTCGGTTTTCCAGTTGAACCCGAAGTGTATAAAATAAAAAGTGGATCTTCTGAATCCATTATTTCAGCAGGGCAATCTGCAGAGACAGTCTGAATTTCATCATGATAAACCAGATCGACTGAATTTTTTGTCCAAGATCCCGGATTATGTTCAACGACTAAAACCTTTTCAACGAACTGAGTTTTTTTCAGAGCTTCGTCGACATTTTTTTTCAAAGGAATATGTTTTCCACCACGCAAACTTTCGTTCGCTGTGATAACAAATCTGGATTCACAATCGTTGATTCGATCCGCCAATGAATCCGGAGAAAAACCACCAAAAACAACGGAATGAACGGCTCCGATACGCGCACAAGCTAACATGGAATAAACGGCCTCTGGAATCATCGGCAAATAAATTGTGACCCGATCCCCTTTTTTGACTCCATGCTTTTTGAGTACATTCGCCAGACGGCAAACTTGTTCATGCAATTCTTGGTATGTGATTTTCTCAACGGGATGCGAAGGCTCGTCGGGTTCGAAAATATAAGCCACACGATCAGCCGCTTTAGGCAAGTGACGATCAATACAGTTATACGATACATTCAACTTTCCATTCAGATACCATTTAATAGAAACTGGCTTGTGATAACTGACTTCTTTTAACTGCGTCCATGGCTGATACCAATCAATTTTTTTAGAAATATCCATCCAATGCTGATCATGACTCATCGAGCCCCCTTAGAAATTTCAATTTGTCTCACAGTCAAGGATCGAACTATACTTTAAGAGTGTCAAATTATTTCAATTTTTTTAACTACAGTCTGGCGAACGAAGATACTCGGATCGAAGCACAATTCGTTGATCAATTACAGCCAAAGCAAGTAGCCGCAGTTTGCGGTTCGGGCGCGCGCGCATTTGCTTTGTTAAATAGTTCAGTTCAAGATCTTTACTTAGTGGATACATCTCAGTTTCAATTGGATTACGCCCGATTTAAGTGGGACCTCATTCAAAAGCTCAACCTAGAAGATTACAAAAAAATAATGGGCTACGTAATGGATACAGCTGAACACAGGCAGCAGATTCTAAGCTCTGCCCAACTCACAAAAGAAAGTCAGATTTTTATTCAACAATTTAAAAATCAGCATCTTAAAAAAGGATTTATTTACTTAGGAAGATGGGAAAGATTTATCCTTGGCCTCAGTCGCTTCATTCGTTGGGCGTCGGGAACCAATTTTTCGCCCTTATTTGAAAGTCGAAGCGAGATGGAGCAAAAAGCTGTATTTCAAAATATTTGGCCACGCAAAAGACTGCAGTTTTTCATTTCAACATTAGCGCATCCTCGTGTGTTAAATATTTTTTTGTACAAAGGGCAAATGGTCCAGCAGATAAATGCCAAACCGTTCCATCAGGATTTAATGGATCGATTCGAAAATTTTTTCGATACACAAACGGCCCGCCAAAGTTTTTTTATGCAGTTATTGTTTTTAGGAAAAATTGACCATGCCGATGGATTACCCATCGAAGTTCAACCTGAATATTTTCAAAAAATGAAAAAATTTAAAGGAAATCTTCATTTTAAGCATATGACTTTAAATGATTTTTTGAAAACTCAAAACCATATCGACTTTGTTTCCGGCTCGGATATTGTCAGCTATCTGCCAGAATCCCAACTTTACGAATTAGGTCAGCTGATGCTGCGACAGCTTTCCGAACGAGGCTGCTTTTACCTTTTTCGCAGCTTCAAAAGACACCCCGCATTAGGAGCATTTTTAAATCCGTTCAAAAAAATGGATCTAGAAAAAAAATGCGAAATTCAGGATGCTTCGGTCGTTTATCAATTTCACATTTACTCATCACTGTGATCCAATAATTAAATGCTCATTCTTTCAAATAAAAAAAATATTGGATTATGGTTCAAGGAAAGATTTCCTGTCATCAATTTTTCGACGGCTTTACTGATGGTTCTATTTGCTAAAAGCACTGTACTGCTAGAAGAAAAATTTTCTTGGATTTGGCAATGGCAAGACCTGGGTTGTTTTTTACTGATTGCCAGCCATTTATTTTTATTACGCGTTTTTGATGAACACAAAGACCACCAATCTGATCAAATCAATCATCCTGAACGTGTTATTCAAAAAGGCTTAGTGAGCCTGACTGAAATTAAAACTTTGGGAGCCATCGCTTTTGTTATACAAATTTTAGGATTTTTATTGATCCCCTTCCGATTGACAAATGTCCTTTTGTGGTTAGGAATCTGGGGATGGACTTTGTTAATGACCAAAGAATTTTTTGCAAAGGATTGGCTCAGATCCAAACTTTTTATTTACAGTTTTTTACATTTATTGATTTCACCTGCATTGGTTCTGTCTATAGTTGCTTTTTATCAATCAAGTGATTCCAGCCCAGCTATTTATTATTATGTATTCGGCGTATTATTTTCTTCGGGTTGGTTTTACGAATTGACACGAAAAAACAAAGCACCTAGCGAAGAAACAAAAGATATTACATTTTCAAATTTATGGGGTATCCAAAAATCAACTTACGCGCAATTTTTAATATTTAATATTTTTATCACTCTCAGTTTAGGTTATTTCAGTCACTTAATACTTTTAAATATCACAAGTCTGGCTATTTTAGTTTTTATTTACTTTCTGACATCCGCAACGCTTTTTAATTTTATGAGAAATCCCAATATCAAAAATCGTAAAAAGAGCGAAGGCTGCGTGGCCTTGTCATCTGGATTTGTCTTAATTTACCCGCTCATTCGAATTTTATTTCCATGACAGAAAATCAGATTCAATTTTTAACCAGTCTGCATCCTGGAGTTGAATTTAAAATTTTTAAATCCAACGATTCTGAGCTCGTTGCTTTTACTCATCCGCAAGGATTTAAAGACTTGGGCTACAAAGTCATTTTTGGATTTTGTAAATACGGTAACGATTTTAGAAATCTGATAGATGAGCTAGAGATTTGGGCAAAGTCTAAACAACTTCAAGGCCTCGTTGGCCCTTTAAATTTTTCGACTGTTTTAGATTATCGCTTGCGCACCAATCACTTTGATCGAACGCCCTTTTTAGGAGAACCTCAAAACTCAGAATCCGAATACCAAATGCTGAAACAAATTGGATTTGAAATGTTGGAAAAGTATGAATCCAAACAAGTTTTCCTAAGCCCCTCGTTAATGGCCGAGCTGAACCCCCTACAACAAGTCATACAGTCGGGTCCTTTGCCAAAAAAATATGTCCTTGAAGCTATCGATCTTGAAAAGATAGAAAATAATTTATCCGAATTTTATGATTTAACACATGCTATTTTTCAAGAAAACTTTTGCTATCAAAAAATTCCTTTAGATCTATTCAAATCCTATTTTCAAAGCGATTTAAAACCGTGGATTTGCCTAAAAACATCCGTTGTTCTTAAATCTGCAGCCGGAAATCCTTGTGGATATGCTTTGAACTTTAAAGATCGCAGAAACCCACAGAATTTGCTGATTAAGACTGTCGGTGTGATTCCCGCAGAAAGACAAATGGGACTGACTTTTTTAATGATGCTGCTTGAAACTTTTGAAAAAAGTATTTCTGTTTATAAAACGGCAACCTTATGCTTGATGAAAAAAGGAAACTTTCCAGATTTAATTTCTGGTCAGCAAATCCAAGAAACTTATAATTATGAATTAATGATCAAATATCTAGGATCATGAGAATTAATAAGCTGTATATTTGATTTTTGGTTTTGTAATTCTGAAAGCTTTTTTTGATTTTCCAGACGGTGTTTGTTGTGCTCGGCTAAAACAGACTGAAAGACTTCACTTTTCATGTTTTTTTGTAAAATGTGAGTACTTAGATCTTCTTGAATAAAATAGGCATCTCCAGCATGAAATATCCATTGCTGATCTTGTCTAATTACAACACCACTGTGGCCGGCACTGTGACCAACGAGTGGTACTAAAAATATTTCGTCATCAATTCCTTCAAACATACGAACAGATTGAAAACCATTCCAGTCTTGCCCAAAATCATCGTAAGTCACAATTTCATTGCCATTTTGAAAGTAAACGCGCGAAAAGCGTTTCATTTTATCGACATAGTTGGGATCTAAATAATTTTTTTCTTTATAATGCATATGAATACGTGCTTTTTTAAAATCTGGAATACCACCTACATGATCTTGATCCACATGGGTTGCAATAATATCAGTCACATCATCTGCTTTGTAGCCCAACTTACAAACTTGCATCAGCGCGCTTTGCTGAGGCTTGAAATCAGGATTGTTAATAAATTTTCTAAAGAAATCGCTGTTTTGCTGCAAATACAATTCAGACAAACCTGTATCCACCAAAATTAATCGCTGGTCAGTTTCAATCAGCAAACAATGACAACAAAAATGGTCGACACCAAACAATTGCTGACCCAGATGAGGACAAAAGGATCCACAATCAAGATGATGAATTTTTTTGATCATAGATTGCCCTCCCGACTATTCAATCATATATTAAGGCTGTGTCTTTTGAAAATAGAAATGTTTATAAACATATTCTGGATATCGTTTGGAGCCGCATTCATGAGCCGGCTCCTATTTTATTTTTTTACAAAGGACATCAACTTTTACATTCATTAACTTATGCCGAAATATGGAAATGGTCCTGGGCTTGGAAAAACTGGATTCAACAAAACACCAAAGACGAACTAGTTATCATTTCGTTACCAACCAGCCCTGATTTTGTGGGTGCCCTTTTCGGGACAATGATGGCTGGGAAAATACCAGTCCCCATCGTTTCCAAAGATTTAGCAGCACAAACGGATTACGACTCTTACTTGGAAAAAATTACTTTGAAAACCAAGTCTTCCTTTGTCATCAACAAACCTTTCGCCAATGGCCTAGATACACCAGCTATTCAACAGCAACAGATCCACAGCTGTTCCAGCGAAAACTTAAATGCAATTGCCTTAGTTCAATTTTCATCTGGAAGTACTTCTGAGCCCAAAGGCTTGATGCTTCGTCATGAAAATATTCTGGCGAATTTAAAACAAATCAGCAGCGCTATTCCTACACAGGCCGGCGACAAATTGGCTACTTGGTTACCACTGTATCATGATATGGGACTGATCGGAGCCATGCTCGCTCCGCTCTATACAAAAACTCCGGCCACTTACCATTCCCCTATAGATTTCGTTCAGAATCCTTTACAATGGATCGAATTCGTTTCAGAAAAAAAATGTACGGGCATGGTCGGACCCGATTTTATGTATCAAATTTTAGCTAAAAAGGAACCACAACTCAATCGCTCCTTAGACCTATCCGCCTTGCGTGTCTGTATGTCCGGAGCAGAGCCTGTTAAATATGAAACTTGTAAAAATTTTATCGAACGCTTTGCTCGTCATGGGCTGAAACCCCACGTTATGATGCCCGTGTATGGCATGGCTGAATCTTCTTTGGGTGTCAGCTTTTCAAAATTTAATTCACCGATCAAATCTATCCTAATTGACCGCGATGCTTATAAAAATAATCAAATTCAGTTAACTGATGACTCTAAAGGTTTACGCCTCGTCAGCTGTGGCCAAGCCTTGGTCGATATCGAAATTGAAATTCGCAAAGACAATCAAGTATTACCTGAAAATGAAATTGGATTGATTTATTTTAAATCCCCTTCTCAAACTGTAGGAATACTGAATTCCAAAGAGCAAACAGATCTATTAATCGATCGTGGTTGGATTAAAACTGGAGATTTAGGATTTATTCATCAGGGTGAACTTTTTATTTGCGGACGCCAAAAAGATTTAATTATTGTCCATGGAAAAAAATTTCATGCCGTTGATATCGAAAAAACTGTTCAAAATATATCGTCAGATTTTGGTCGCTGTGCAGCTGTCATCGGCGAAGCTGATTCGATCACAAATGATTCACTTGTAGTCTGTATCGAGTCAAAAAAAATATTAGTTCAATCCACCCTGGCTTTCGAAGAAAAAGTCCGAAATACTTTGACGTCCGTTTTAGGTCATCAGGTCCATATCGAAGTTATTTTTGTACCTGCTAAATCGCTGCCACGTACGACCAGCGGCAAATTGCAACGCTATAAAGTCCGAGAAATGCTACCTCAACTGCGTCGTGAAAAAAATTTCTTTTTTCTAGCTGTTCGAGGATTACATGGAAAAATTAAAAGCATTCTTTTTCTCAGTCGTTATTTAAAATACCAGCCTTGGAAAAAAAATAATATTCGTTCAGAAATTAAAATGATCTTTGCTGAAATAGGACAGCTCCCAACTTCTCAGGTCGACTTTAATAAAAATATAAGCGATTATGGTATCGATTCAGTCAAAATGATTCAGCTTTTGCAAGAGCTTGAAAAACGCTATGGACCTATCAGTCTGGCGACTTTGTATAGCTTTAAAAATTTAGAAGATATCTATCAATTTATTAGTTTATCCAAAAGATGACGCTGAATTTTCCAACCATGTCGAACATCGACTGGAATCTGAGCCAGGATACGAATCCGCACGTTTTCAAACCCCCAACTTTTAAGATGCTTGGAGACTGCGGTGCGATAGTCGACCGGACGATCTGACAGTTGTAAAAACAAATAGTAATCATTTTTAATTTTTTTAAAGGCCACACGCTGAACTCCACTGATTCGCTCAAGAGGCTCTTCGATCAATCCGACAGGAATTCCATCAACGGCTTCCTTGCTTCGACCTAAAAACCAAAGCTGTTGTTGTGAATCCAGGTAAAAAAGGTCACCTGTTTCAAAATAGCCATTCACGACATTGGGGCCTTTTAAAATCAATTCGCTGACTTGGTATTGAGCGTACTTTCCATAGAACTTCCACTGGGCTTCTAACTCGGGCAACAAGGTCCCTAAACAGTAACCTACATTTTCTGAGCTTAAATAGGGTTCGTCCCAACTGGCCGCAATAGGTTCACACTCAGTAGCTCCATACATGACTTGGATGCGCGCCTGAGGAAATGTATTTTTTAAACGTCTCACCAACCATCTGGGAATAGCCGCCCCACCCAACAAAATGTGTTGTACATTTGGCAGAGTCATTTTCTGCGTTTGCATCAAATCGATTATTTTCAATAAAATTTGCGGTGGACCAGATAATCGTGTAATTTGTTTTTCCTGAGCAAATGAAAAAAAATGGTCTAAATCGGTTTCTTTCATATAAAAAGTTTCAGCGCCCTCGATTAAACTTTGTAAAACAGAAATCGGATAAAATGCTAAATGGCGATCTGGATTCAAGGGAAACAAATATTTAATCGAAAAAAATTGCTGATATTTCATGACTGCAAATTTACGATGAATGATTTTAGCTTCTCCTGTCGTTCCAGAGGTCATGGTGATCAAAACACTTTGCTCTGGTTGACTAGAGTATAAATTAAAATCAATCTGATTAATATTTTTGGAAAGCTCAATCTTTTGAACTCTCCAAGAAGGCGATTCAAATGTAAACAACTGGCGTGACCACAGCGAAGGCCATATCCATTTCAGCCTGAAAAAAGCATTCACCGAAAAAATACATTGAATGTTCAAAGTTTTTAAAGCTTTTCGAACCCGATTCAGCCCCAAACGTGGGTCAATCAAAACGGGTACACACCCCTGGGCAATAAGAGCCAGTAAAAGCACCACTAAATCTTGTGACATTGGCAACATCACCAAAATATTCATTTGCGGTTTTAAGCCATTCGATTTCAATGTCTGTCTGAGTTCAGTCACTTTGATAGCTAATTGGGAATATGAAAATGTCTGGTTATTCAAAGTCAGTGCCGACTGATCAGGATGATTCAAAGCATGGTCAAAAAATCTTTGCGACAAGTTCACAATATCCACTGACAAGTTATTTTTCATCTTTGAAAAAACCTCGTAAAATAGTTACGTCTCCGACGAATCCTAACAAAAATCCTATGATAATAAAAAATCCCAGCTTAACCAGTGGCTGTAAGACAGAAAATAAAAACACACTGCTGAACAAGATCATGCCCGCTGTGATAATCAAGCATGCGGGTGCTAGCATATCCATGCCGTTTTTAAAGCTTTTATTTTTTTGTAAATAAATAAACTGAATGGCATTATCGCCCGCAATGCCCACCAACACCGAGGCACAGACACTGCTGACAAAAAATAAAGGGATTTGGAAAACGATAAAAATAGACATCAAGGCCAACGGTCCCCAGACAGAGGCCAGCGCTAAATAAAAAAGAATTTTTTTATTCATCGATCGCCCCAAAAAAATGATTAAGGCCATCACCATCAACAAGCTGGTTCCGAGGCCTGAAAAAAATGTTTGCAAAACCCGATCACCGAATTCGTTGTACGAAATCAAGGCTCCGACTAATTCACATTCGGCTTGAGGGCATATCTGTTTTGACTTTTGAATCAGCTGAGTGACTTCGTCCATCTCCATATTAGGTACATACATTTGAGCGCGATAAATTCCATTTTCCGAGATCAATCGGCCTGAAAATGCCGAGCTTTCCCATTGATTTTTCATCATCGTTTTCAAATCAGCTGGAATTTCCTGAACTAGAAAGTCAGCAATTTCGTACGGACTTTCGATTTTTTTAATAAAATCATTTTTTCTGAACTCATCGATAATTTGACGATTTCTTTGCTCACTGTTTTCTTTGGCAAAGACCAGGGAAATATCAGTAATCCAACCCAATTCTTGACGCAGTTTGTTTGAAATCAAAGTGGTCTTATGATCCTTAAAGAAAAAAGAGTCCGGAGAATCTTTGACCTTCAGCTGATTAGCAAAAAGCAAGCTGACAATCACTGCGGCTGTTAAAAAAACTGAAACAGCATAACTGGTTTTTAAATGACTGATTTTTTCCAGAAATCCTACGCGAACTTCTCCGGGACGCAAACTGAACAATCGAGTTTTATGAAACAAGCTGAGACAGCTGGGTAAAAACAAAAAGACTAAGCTCCATTCAACCAAAGTGGCAAAAGCACTGACTGATCCAAAACGGCGAATGATTTCCAAATCCGAAGTGGTCAACGAACCAAAGCCTATAAATGTTGATAAGGATGTGTAGAAGCTTGGGATCAAAAATTTTCTGAGGGATTTTCTAAATGTCCAACGCAGCTTGATTATGCCATACGCGACAAAGGCAAAGTCTTCGAGACAGCTGACCATCAGCATAATGCCCACGGCATTCGTCAAGACATCGATTGGAACTTTGAAATAACCCATCAGACCATAGGTGAGGGTCATCGCTATAAAAACGGTCCCGTTAAAAATAATTCCAGCGCGCCACGAATTCAAACAAACTTTGAACAGCAGCAAACTGAAAATAAAAAGTAACATATTTAAAGCTTGGGTCTGATCCAATGCCTGACGCAGTTCTTGCTGATAGACCAGAAATCCTGACCAAATGGATTCACCTTGGATTTTACTTTCCATGTTTTGATCAAAGTCGATTTGAATTTGGCTTGCCCCTTGAATATTGACTGAACCATAAGTTTGGTCATCCGCATCTTTTAATCTGAAATTCAGCAATAATCCATAACCTGTCTTTGTCGACAAAATCTGGTTCCATGGCGAGTTTTTAACATATTGAAAAGCTTGTTCAATTTTTTCAGATTCAGCATTGACCGGGTCATCACAATTTAAATCAAATACGCTGCGCATGCTTAACTGAGAGTTTTCGATCTGGACTCGGCGCACGCCAAATGTCGATGTGATTTGCTGGATGTCTTTTCGGCGTTCGACCAGTTGCAAAACCCAGGTTTGTAAGTCACACAGCTCTTGTTTTTTAAAAACTGTTTCGCTTTTTATCAATAAAACCAAGCCGTTCTTGTCTTTGAACTCTTCGTTAACCGATTTAAAGCTTTGGTATGTCTTAAAGTCGGGATCAATCAAATCATCAATAGCCAATAAAAACTGAAGCCGGGGGATACCAACTGCAAAAGCCATAAAAAGCAATACAGTCGTTGCGAGGACGATTTTGGGATGTAATCGACAATACCTTTGCGCTCTGTATAATGCAATGTGGAAAAAGTTCAGAAATTTGGACATCGTTTTATTGTCTTAGAACCCTTTGAAATGTCCAGCTCAATTTAGATTTGTTTTGAAAAAAAAAGGAAAACGGCTACCATTTGAGATGTCCCAACAATTGGAGGAAAAATGTTAAACAAAGCTATTTACGGTATCGTAGCGGGCATGCTCTCTCTTAATCTGCAAGCAGCTCCCCACACAAAAACAAAAATGGAAAAAGTTGATGTCGCAGCTTTTACAAGCCATTTGCAAGATGATCAGTTTTATAACAAGTTTTTAAAGGACTCGATCACCAAGAAAAGAAATGTCGCACAATCTATCGTCGACGTACCTGCCATCGAAAATACTTTTGATGCAGATTTCAAAGAACTACGTAATGAACTTTTAAATACAAAAGTTGAAAACGATCCAACAGGCGAAAAAGCAGTCGCTGAATTCAACAGAATTATCGTAAAATGGACTGAACAGAAAAAATTTGAAACTTTGGGTCACCAAACTCAATTTTTAGTGATGCAGTTAAAAGCCTTAAAGCCTTACAAATCAATTATTTATCGCGCGCGTGAATATGCGGGTAAATACTCTTTTGTTCGTGCCTCTATGGTGACGATGCTTAGAACGCAAATTTCTGGCATTCAAGCTTTCTATCCACAACAAGGTTCAAACGTAAATCACTGGGAAGTTGTTTTTAATTATTTAACAATGCCTCAGCCTGGTATGGGTGCTGAAATCACAAATGATACTGAATATTACAATTTCTTAACTCAGATCAACCGTGAAGCCGTTGCATTAACAAATGACTTTAATGCTTGGGTTGCTCAAGGTAAAGCGATCTGGTGGGATAACAAAATTCTTTTACCATTTGCAAGCTTTACATCTGAAAAAGATCGCTATGTTAAATTAGGAGCTCCTGAACAATATGCGATGTTATCAGGAATGTTTTTGAATTTAAGTGGTTTATATTCTGTCACAGCTTATTCAATGGATGGCTTTCAAGATTTATTGAAATCTATCGGTAAGAAATTCGGTATTGCATCAACAGGTGTTGACGTAAATACAATGAATGTATCAGCTGCGACGACATTAATCACAGGAATCGATGGTATCTCTGCAAAAGAAAGATTTGCGATGTTATCTTCGAAACCGAATCTTTTTGTTTTAATGCCAGATGGAAAAATTCGCATGCAGTACAGCTATGAAGCCTTGAAATCTGCGGCTCGTGCAGCTCGTATTTCTTGGGAAGAGACAAAAAAATTAGGACCGAACGAAGAGAATTTGTTTGATCCGCGCGCTATCCAGCCATTTTCAAGAATCTTGGGTGCCAGCTTTGAAAACGTAGATACGTTATTCCAAGGTCAAGGCGCTCAAAGTTCACTTTTGGGTGGAGAAGTTATTAAATTGGATATTTCTGCTTTCTTTAACAACCCACCACAACGACTTTCTGAATTATACCCAGTTAAATTTGTCGATGGTCCTAAATCATTGTCTACGAATGTGAATGGTGAAAAAGTTAAATTCAGAAACTACAAAGATGGTATGGCTTCTGATTGGAACTATTCTGTATACAAAAAATATTTTCCGGAAATTAAATCGAATGATGGAAAAACAACAACAGAAGTTTCTCGTTATGCGCGTATCTTGTCGCAAACTTGGGGAACGGCTCCATTCGCATTGCCAATGGCAACAGTTTTATTCTAATGACGTTTAAAGTAAACCGTACACAGGCCTCGGAAGAGGCCCGCAAAAAAAGAGTCGAAGAGTTACGCGATAAAACGGGTTTAAAACTCTCGACTCTGAACATTTCCAATATTGATCCGCAATCAATCAGCGGACATATTGAAAATTTTGTCGGTACGGTTGCCATTCCCTTAGGGGTCGCCGGGCCTTTAAAAATTGAAATGAAAGCCGGACAAACCGAAGAAATCTTTGCACCGATGGCTACAACCGAAGGTGCTTTGATTTCATCGATTACTCGCGGAGCGATCGCCATCAATTTATCTGGCGGCGTGCAAACTCGAGTTATTTCAAACAAAATGATTCGAGCACCTCAATTTGACTTTGATAGTTTAGATCAAGCTTTACAGTTCAAAGATTGGCTTTCTAATCAAGAAGAAATTTTGAAAAAATTAGTTAAACAAAAATCTTCTTACGCTGAATTGAATGAAATTCAAATATATAATTTTGGTCGCAGCATTCACGTTCGCTTTATTTATTCGACTGGAAATGCCGCTGGTCAGAACATGACAACATTTTGTACTTCATATATTTGTCAGTGGATTTTGCAAAATTTCGAAGCAGATACTCAGATTAGTTGTTCTCAGTTTTTGATCGAAGGTAATTTATCCTCGGACAAAAAGAACTCGTTTATTAATCAAAGTCAGGGCCGTGGCCGCACTGTTGTTGCTGAGGCTTTGATTAAAAAACAAGTTTTAAAAAAAATCATGAAGCTGGATGTAACCCACTTTGTCCAAGTTTTTAATCGCAGCAAATCAGCTCGTATCTATTCGGGCCTGACAGGATATAATATCAATGTCGCCAACGTCGTAGCCGCTGTGTTTGCAGCGACCGGACAAGATTTTGCCTGCATTCACGAGTCCTCTGTCGCCGAATTACATGTCGAACAAAAGGGCGAAGATCTGTTAATGACAATGGTCATGCCAACCTTGGTCGTAGGCACCGTCGGCGGCGGAACACAATTACCTCATGCTCGCGAAAATTTAGCGATCATGAATTGCCTGACAACCGATGGCGCTGATCGCTTGGCACAAATTATTGCTGGTTATGCTCTGGCCTTAGATTTATCGACATCTTGTGCCGTGGGATCTGGTGACTTTGTCAGTGCTCACCAAAAACTAGCACGGCAACTGGATCAAAAATTATTTAAATTATCCGAAGTGACACCGGCATTTTTTATCGAGAATTTTGAATATTTTAAAAACACAACAGTTCTGAATTTAAAAAAAGTTTTAGCTGATAACAAAGAAGGTCACACGATTGATTTGGCCAATCATTATTCTAAAAAAATCTGCGGTTTAATGGCCTATGAAGTCACAAC
>DALYIB010000003.1:0-7670 GCA_031970595.1 Pseudobdellovibrio sp. | reverse complement strand
ATCTAAAGGCTTTTGTTAAAATTAAACCGAAAGATACCGAAATTGTTAAAGGCGCTTCGCAATTGTTGAATTATGTCAGTCCGACTTTGGCAGCCATACTGAATCAAAATATCCAGTATTTGCCATTTCAAAATTGCCATTTACGTGAAATCGAAGCTGTCAGCTTGATGAAAAATCTATTGCCAAATAACAGCCCCGAGCTGTTAGGTTCCTTGATAAACAATGACAAAGATATTTATATCATTGCTCAAAAATATTTAGAAAATGCAAATTTGATCAGCCATGTGATCGATACAAATCCTTGGACGCACGATCGCAAACAAAATGCCTTGCAGACATTAATGAAAGTACATATTCATTTTTGGAATCGCAAAGCAGCTGCGTTCGGCTCGGTGCCGCACTTGTTAAGTGCCTTTGAATATAAAAAGGATGAAAATCAATTCTGGCAAAAATGGACGGAACTGAGCTATCGATTTTTACAGCCCTATCCAAAATTATTTAATTATTACAATAACTGCTTGGAAAATTTTGAAAGCGATCTAAAAAAATTATCTGATCTGCCACAAACGCTTTTACATTACGACTTTAATAGCCGTAACCTCGCCTTTGCAGCCAACACCGAAAAAGAACAAGTCATTGTATTTGATTGGGAAATGGCCAGCTGGGGGCCTGCACAGCGCGATTTGGTTGAATTCATTTTATTTACTTCAAACCCCGATCATATCGCCCAAGATTTTGAACAGACGATTCAACATTATCGCTTGAACTTACAAGATCATCTGGGAATCCAATTAGATTCGGAAATTTGGCAGCGTGGAGCGCGAATCTGTTTAAATGAATTTTTGGTTCGTCGTATGCCGTTTTATTATGTCCTTAGCGAAATTGGACAATGCCACTATATCGATAGACTTTTAAAGAATCTCGATGTTTTAATATCATTGGATGAAAAATAATTGGATTATTAATCAAGACAATCTGGAAAAACTAGATATCCGACTTGTCGGCGGCAAAGCGTTTAATTTATTTTGGCTGAAACAAAACAGTTATAATGTCCCCGATTTTTTTGTTCTGACCAGCGAATTTTGTGATCAGTTTTACAATCAAAAAATCAATGAATCCGAATTAGAAAAAATCATTGAACCTCACTGGTTTAAAAACGTCGCTGTGCGATCCTCGGCCGTGGATGAAGATCATGCGCATCATTCATTTGCGGGCATTCATGAGTCAGCCCTGAATATCCAAAGCTTTCCCGAGTTCCTAGAAAAACTTAAATTCGTCATTCAGAGTGCCTATTCCGAACGTGCGATGAAATATCGCCAACAGCATCAATTAAATACTGAATCTGTTAAAATGGCTGTGGTCGTCCAAAAAATGGTGAATGCAGATAAGTCAGGAGTTTTGTTCACTGCAAATCCACTGACTGGACATCGTCAGGAAATGTGGATTTCTGCCACAACGGGATTGGCGCAAAATTTAGTCGACGGTCAAATTGAAGCGTCTGAATATCAAATCAAAAGCGATGGCAGCTTCAAACAACTGACTCATCTAAACGAACTGAGCGCTGATGATATTCAACAAATTCACAATATTGGAAAACTGATCGCCGAACAAAAACAGAGGCCACAGGATATTGAATGGTGTCTGGAACAAAACAAAGTTGTCCTTGTCCAAACTCGAGATATCGCTCATGCGCTGCCGATTTTTCAACAATTCAAGGATGTGTATGACAATTCAAATATCCAAGAAAGTTATAATGGACTGACAACGCCTTTGACTTTTTCATATGCTTCTAAGGGCTATGAGCTGGTGTATACGCAATTGATGAAATTGATGCTGATGTCACCCCAAGAAATTGAACAGGCCAGCTGGCGACATCGCAATTTATTGGGTTTTATTTATGGTCGTGTCTATTATCAAATTTTATATTGGTATGAAGGCTTAAAGTACTTGCCTCATTTTGGACGACGTAAAAAGGAAATGGAAGAGATGATGGGTCTCGAAGAGCCTATCGATTTCATCGAGAGCATCGAGCTGAATAGCTGGCAAAAAATTAAAAAATTACCATCGATGCTTTTGTTGCTGAGTGTGACTTTGTTTCGATTTGCTCGGATGAATCAATTAGTCAAAGAATTCGACAGCTGGTTTTGGGACCTGTACCACAGCGCTGAAACGGATCGACTGGCGTTGATTAACGACAAAGAGCTGATCCAAAAATTATTTGAATTTCAAAACAAAACGCTCGAAAAATGGGGCACTCCTGTTTTAAATGATTTTCTGGTGATGATGAAGACAGGGAAAGTCAAAAGAACTTTGAAAAAATTTGGACTGGAAAATGAACTGAATAATCTCATGCAAGGGGCCGAACTGGAAAGCTTAAAGCCAACCACTGAGCTGCATAAAATTTCAGTTTTTTGTTCAAGAGTCGAAGGCCTGACTGAACTGATTTTGCAAAATCGTGGAAAAGATTTGCATCAAAAAATTGAAATCATCTATCCGGCACATTTTAAAATTATTTGTGATTATATCGAATTGTACGGCGATCGCACGATGGGTGAACTGAAACTTGAAACTGTCACTATGAAGCAAGACGTAGAGATGTTCTATACTTTGCTTAGAAACTATTTAGTTCATCAACTGTATAATAAAACTGATTTATTTTCTCAACATGATCAAAAAAATAAAACTTTGGATATCATCCAAAGTAAAATGTCGGGAATCCAATTTCGCTTTTTCCTAAAAAATTGTGAAAAAATGAAAACGGCCATAGCCCATCGCGAATTGATGCGGTTTCATCGCACGCGCGCTTTTGGTGTCAGCCGAATTTATTATTTAGAGATCGGGCGACGTTGGAGCCAATATCAATTGATTGAAAACGAACGAGACATTTTTTATTTAACTCGAGACGAAATTTTTGATTATTTTAATGGTCGAGCCATTCAATTAAATCTTAAAAAATTGATCGAGCTGAGAAAGAATGAATTTGCTGAATTTTCAAATCTAAATTTAAAATCACAAATTCAAACGAATGCCCCGCTGACACAGAATTACACGGTTGCTATCGATTCAGAAAGCAGTTTGAATTTACTTGAATACAACGGATTGGGTTGCAGCCAAGGTGAAATCGAAGGCGAAATTGTGTATCTACAAAGTCCCGACCAAATTGAAAACATTTCTGGAAAGATACTGCTCGCCGAAAGAACAGATCCGGGCTGGACTCCTTTATTTGCACTAGTCAAAGGCGTTATCATAGAGAAAGGATCTATTCTTTCGCATTCGGCCGTTATTTCCCGCGAAATGGGAATCCCAGCAGTTGTCGGCGTTAAAAAAATCACCCAGCAACTGAAAACCGGCCAACGAGTACGCATGAATGGTCAAACTGGGACAATAAAGGTTTTAGATGCAACAAACTGAACAAAACAAACTCGAGCAAATCATACATTTAAGTCAAACTAAGAGCTTTGTAATGCCTTCTTTTGATTTTATGACCTCAGCCAACATTAATCATTTTTGGATTCCTGAGAAAGCAACGCCTTGGTTTTATTTACCTTCTTATGCGAAAACAAATCCAGATGTCAAAAAAAGACTGAATCAACTGCATGCAATGGGTGTGAATGAAATATTTAGTTTATTCGAAGAAGAAGTCATCTTTAAAATACTCAAAAATCTAAGAACTAAAAACAAACGCTTAACGAATTTACAACAACAGGCAATTGATTTTTTTTGTTCTGAAGAGTTAAAGCATTCAGAAATGTTTCATCTTTTAAACTTGGCAGTAGCTCCTGAATATTACAAAAATGAACGTTTTTATTTAATCAAAAATCGAACAAGAATGAGTCAGATTTTGATACGTTGGATGACAGAATTTCCAAACATTTTTTTAATTTGGGTATGGATGGGTATTTTTTTCGAAGAACGTACCCTTATGTACGCCAAAGAATATATTCAGGATAAATCTACTTCACTATCTCCTGTTTTCAAAGAAATTCATCGTTTGCATTTAATTGAAGAAACACGTCACGTCCAAATGGATGAAATATTTGTAGATTTATTTTATCGAAATGCCCATCCTTTGTTGAAAAAAATATCTGCGATGACTTTTAAAAAAATGATCCATGACTTTTCAAACCCCAAGCGACTGACTCGAAGTGTTGCAGAGGTCCTGAAACGTGAAATGACAGATACCGAGACTGAAAAACAAATGAATCAACTTTTATCTGAGTTACCAACATTACATCAAAATGTCGATTTTCAGAGACAAATGTTTGGCGATCAAGCGGCACCTCGGACACGAGCATTGATATTACAGTTCCCCGAGCTTGCAGGAATTCTATAAGTTCTCATTCTGAGACATGTCCAATGTCTTGACAGACTACTGCCGCTTGAACACTTTGACCCGTTTCAATTTCAATTAAACTCGTCCTGAGCGGCTTTGATCTTGAATATTCCTTTCTTTGTGAAAACAAAAAATATATTTTTATTGATTCTAGCCGCTACTCAATTTTTACCGACCTCTGGTTATTCCTTGGTTTGCGAAAACCTATTTAAAGAAACGGCTGTAACCAAAGAAATACCTATTTCAAAATTTACAAACGAATTGAGTACAGAAGTACTGGCTCTTGTAAACCTAGAATCCATTTTGACAGGCACGCAAAAGCCAGACTGGCGTCAATATCAACTGTTAGGTGATTTAGTCTGGAAAATAGAAAAACACTTAGCAGAAACCAAGCAAGCTCAACTGCCACAAAATGAAATTGAATTCTTGAAATCTTCTCTTCAAAAATGGGCTCTTCCCATCCATCAGCTGGCCAAAGACGTGACAGAAAAATCAAATCCTGAATTAAAAAAATATATCGACGTGAATTTTGCCATTTTTAAATTGCAACAACGAATCAATGAACTCATTGGTCTGAATGTTTTCCCTGATTATTATATTCGCTTAGTTGCTCCTGAATCAGAGCTAGTGAAACAAGCAGAGGCAACCCTTTCAAGATTAAAAAAAGTGAACACTGAACTTTATGCGACGACTGGATTCAAAAATCCTAAAGCTTTACGTCAGGCTATTCAGAAAAAATCTAAATTATACAATCAAACACTGCAACTGACAGATTCGAATTTAGTAGTTGCTATTCACCGTCCCGAAAATGCCCGATTTTGGATCCCATTAGCTGGTTTTCAAAATCAACGAGTCACTGGCAGCTCGAAAGGCGCTATGTTACCCGATTATAGAAATCAAGTTGAGTCTCAGCTGACATTTCAAAATCAAGCCGACTACTCTGAACAAAGTGTTCGCTATATGCCTAATTACGGAGAAGCTCGCCCTGATGTTTCGGTCAAGAAATATAAACCAAACACCGGAGCCAAACATTATGGTTCAGATTTATGGATTGTTAAAAAATCACTCTATGAAAATCGAGCGACTTGGACTCCACGCGATTCATTTGGACAAAATCGAGTGTCCAGTCGAGAATTGGCAACGTCTTGGGACAATATGTTTATCCCATGGTCTGCACGTGAATTGATGGTACCTTACGTTCACGGAGAAAAATACGAAGGTCGCGAAGCTGAAACATTTAGTCCGGGATCTATTCAAAAATTTGATTTAAAGGGCAATTTTTATGGCAGCAGCTATTTCGAAGTTCAAATTTGGGGTCCTTTGACTTTGAATGATATCGAAGCTTTTCATTTTATGGAAAATCCTCCAGATCGACGCTTGTTTGAATTATTAACTTCAAAAGGAATCAAGATCTATGATGAACGAACTTGGCCTGCCAAAATTTACAATGGCGAGGAATCAAAATGATTCGCGCGATTATAGTTGCAAGCCTTATCTTTGTTTCAGAATCTATTTTAGCGCAGGTCAGTTGCCAAGATCTATTAAGCACTGTCCCAAGACATCAATATCTGACAGAAAAGCTTTTGATCCAAAAAATGAAGCGCCTGCAAAGCTATCATGAAAAAAATACTTTTTTTAAACTAGAATCCAAAGATGTCGATTCATACCTCGCTGATATTGAACGCCTAGCGGAATCCGTGATTCGCCATAATTTTAAAAAAATCTATAAAACATCAAATGTGCCGAAAAATTTAGGATTGCGGTTGGTTGACGATCGCATATTAGAGTCCGGCTATCATTTATTTGTATTCAGCACAAATGGTCGAAGCTTTCAAATTCGCTCTAACGGAAAAGTCGCTTTTTTACACGAATCGTGGCGCTTCCGTCTGAAAGATCAGACACAACATTATACGATGGCCTACATCAAAGACGGAAGATTGTACAACGACCAGCAAACTGAATTTATTTTGTCGACTTTTTCAGATGATTTCTTTCTCAGTCGTGATATGGGGCGCAAAGAAAGAGAACGCTGGTTGAATGGACAAGAATTTTATGCTGATGGAATATTTGGCGCTAAAGTTCATTTTGGCGTTCACTATTTTCGATTCAAAGATTACCAACCCTATATGGTTAAGTTTACTCGGGACGATTTGATTCAAGCCTATTTAGCGGATGGTCTGGAAATCAACAGTTATGACCACATCAGCGATAACAGAACGTATCGCTTAGTTCCCCACCAAATGGATTTAGAACTAGAAATTGTATTTATCGGAAAAAATGGAATTGATTTTTTAAAACCAAAACTTAAAGAAGCTCTTCGACAAGACGTGCTGGGATTTTAGAGGTTGATATGAAGAAGTATTTATTTTTAGCCACAATCTTAAGCCAAGCAATGAGCTGGGCCGCCGACTCAACGATCATCGCCGCGCGAAAACAAGCTATTCTAAACGCGTTCAATGCTCGGCCTGATTTGTTGATTGAACCTTTGAAACTAGAAGACGTTCAGTTGGGTGAACACGATGGTCGTGTCGTCGTTAATAAAAAAGCTAAATTTACTTATTATGTCCATATTAACGGAGAAAATACCGCGCAAGCAAAACTGACGCTGATTCCAATGTCGACCAGTCGTTTTACGCCGACTTATTATCAAACAGATGAATGGTGGGATTCCCACAAAGCGGAAATCGATGAGGCTAAGCGCACTGGAAAGCCGCAACCCAAACAAGATATGAACGAAGTAGCCGCTTGGTTGAAAGACATGAAATTATCTACGAACCCAGATGTCCTGGAAGTAGACCCTGTCACAGCTCAGGTACGAAGAACATCGCTTTCGAAATATTTATTAAATGTTTATCTGGAACGATTCACTGAAAATGGAAAAGTTGTTCTGTATCGAGGCGCGGAAAGACCCAATGAATTAGAATCTTGGAAAGCCAAACAAGCTCCTAAGGGAGCCCGTTATTGGACACCGACTGCGAACTATGCCTGGAGATACGCGCGAAAAAATCGCGAATTTATTCACTTGATGAACGAAAAAGAAACTCCTTTATTTCGTTTTGAAATTCCAGTTGCGGATTTCAAAGCCATGGTCGACAGAGAATGGCCTCGACTGACCTTGGGAGTCGAGCTGACAAAAAATTCACATCAGATTTTTGATCGTTCCATGTATTTTGGTGATCATTTTTACGGATCCATGCCTTACATGGGCGTGGGCTTTATGGGTTTAGAATTTGAATTACGAGGCAATCGCCAGGGACTGATCGACATGACCAAATATTATGTTCGACCAGCGACGATTGCGGATATGGCCAAGGATCGTGAAAAAGTCATCGAACTG
>DALYIB010000002.1:29992-42981 GCA_031970595.1 Pseudobdellovibrio sp. | reverse complement strand
GTGAAAGCGGCCAACACAAGGTCCGATATCGTCGTCCGTTGTGCCATTCAGGACAAATAAATTATTTTTTTCAACTAAATTTCCGCCTTCGGCTTTTGCATGATACAGATCCATGCAAACGGCAATCCACGACGTATCTTTTTTAAGTTTTGATTTTGCTCTGAGGCTGAAATTATCGTCTGGAATCAATTGGATTAATTCACGGACATTTCCACAAAAAATAAAATTTTGAGCGGCATAAGTTTTTGAACCATTGACAGTGACGCTTGCGACTTTATTGTCTTCGATATTAAATCGAGTCACGATGCTTTTCGGTAAGTATTCGCCTTTAAATTTTTCTTTTAAAAGCTCGACAATTTTGAAAACGGGTAATGTGAGTTCTATTTCTTTAGAACTCAGAAAATAAGAAAACTGATCATAAAATGCAGGCGATTTATCGCCGAAGCCTACAAAAGATTTAAAGCCGCTAGCTTCATAGGTTTCAGGATGATTTTCCTGAATGTTTTTGATGAGCTTAAGACCTAAAAAGTCTTCCAGATGGAGCAATGATTTTTCCGAAATTTCTGAATAGGGAAAAAAACGTAATCCATTTTCAAGCGTTTGAGATTTCAATGTAGCTGCGCGGTGAGCTCCGCCAAAAACATGTTCGGCTTCTAGCAGAAGTACATTTTCAGATTCTTGTGAAATCTGAGAAGCGATCGTTAAACCTGATAAACCTGAACCAATTACAATATAATCATAGATGTGCATATCTTAACGATAGGAAAAATTGGCAGAGTTGCAACTAAAAGTGTTTAAAGAAATAAACTAACGCATTTAATCACTGCTCGCAAAAGCAGACGAATAGGTGCTTTCAAGAAGTTATGCTTATCAAGAGCGCATGCAATGCGCGGAGAGATTTTGTAATAGGCAAAAATAAAAACGCGTCCCCAGCTGTGCTTTTTCAAATATTGATCTCGCCAATTTTTCAAAAAAATGACTTCTTGAGCTTGACGTGATTCAAACGCACTGGTTGCGATAAAGCATCTTGGGTTTTGTTTAGTCGCCGTTACGATAAAAGATTTAACAACATCGGGGTGGCGACATTGTTTTTGGTAGGCCTGTGCTTTTTTGATCAAATCGGGAAATAACGGTGTCAGCGGAGCAAATTTGGCCAATTGATTAGCAGCCTTTTGTTGACGAGAACCGTAAGCGTCGCTGGTGTCATAAATTCTGAGTAAATCCCAATAAGTGGATGTCACCATCGATAATTCAGCTGTTTTAGCAGATTCTTTGAACATTTCCGGCGTTAAGCCTCCGGGTGGACATTCAAAAATAATTTCTAAAATTTTTAAATATTTTTCGTAAACGACAGCCGCTTCTGAATACAATTTATTTTGCATCAAAGTGTGGCCTTTTTTAATGAACGCAATTCGACTGTGCCATAATTTAATTTTGCGATCTTCTTTGGCGCGCTCGACAGCTAAAAGGACGCCCCCTTTTCCGGTTTTTGATTGATCTGAGGGAGAATTACTGTTTTCTGTCACTTCTATATTATTTTACAACAAACTCATGGGGTCAACGTCCAGGATAATTTTAGTTTTTGTGGGCACCCACTTTTGATCTCCGAGGACTTGCTTGGCAAAAGTATTAAGTACTTTAGGCTGTGCAGACTTGATAATCATATGAAAACGAAATTGATTTCTTAATTTGGCTAGCGGGGCCGGAGCTGGACCTAAAATTTGAATATCCGAGTATTTGTCTGCAAACTTTGTTTTCAAAGTTTCGCTGCGGGATTTTAAAATTTTCAGACAATGATGGGCGTTTTCAAGTTCGGATGATTGGACACGAAATGAAAGCATTTTTTGAAAAGGTGGATATTTCAAAGGTTCACGCATTTGCAATTCGTGCTCGGCAAACCCAATATAATCATGTGCTTTAGCAAACGTCAGGGCATCGTGTTGGATATTAAATGCTTGTACGACAACTTCACCTGTTCGATCGGCTTCTTTGATATGTCGGCCGGCACGGCCGCTCATTTGTGTGATCAATTGAAAATTTTTTTCTGTCGAACGAAAATCAGGTAAATTAAATCCGATATCCGCAAGAACAAGTCCCACTAAATTCAGCTTAGGAAAATCCAGTCCCTTCGCAATCATTTGCGTTCCGACCAGAATATCGATTTTTCCTTCTTCCATATCATTGACAAGATTTTCCATTTCCAGACGATTTTGAATCTCATCACGATCGGCTCGTGCGATCACTTTGTTCGGAAATAATGTGCGCAGATCATTTTCAATTTTTTCTGTTCCTAATCCCAAAGCCGTCAGTTGTCCAACTTTGCAGCTGGGACATTGGATCTTAAAATTTTCATGATAGTCACAGTAATGGCAAACCAAATGGCTTTGAGCATGTAAAGTGAGACTGATATCACAATTCGGACATTCATTTGTAAAACCACAACTTTGACAACACACTAAATTAGCGACTCCGCGGCGATTCAACAACAAAGCGACTTGTTCGTTTTCGCCCAGAACTTTTTGCATTTTTTCATACAGTTTATGTGACAGCCAATGAGGTAAATGCGCGGGACGAGTTTCATTTGTTTTTTCAGTGCGCAGATCAATAATTTCAATTTCAGGTAAAGGGCGATTTTCTATTCGGGATTTTAAACTGTGTAAGCGATATTTATTTTCTTTGGCGTTTTTCCAAGTTTCTAAACTAGGTGTCGCCGACCCCAAAATCACGGGACAACTGTTGAATTTGGCCAGCATGACAGCACAATCGCGACCATGATATTTTAATTTTTCATCTTGTTTAAAGCTGCTTTCGTGTTCTTCGTCAACGACGATCAGTCCTAAATCGCTAATCGGACAAAACAATGCAGAACGCGCACCGATTAAAATTTTCTTTTCGCCTTCAATCATTTCCCACCATTGGTTGGTGCGCTCTCGATCCGTTAGTTGCGAATGCAAAACAGCGACTTGGTTTCCAAACCTTTGGACAAAGCGATTCACCAGCTGCGGCGTCAAAGAAATTTCGGGTAATAAAAAAAGTCCTTTTTTATTTTGTTGTAAACAACGTTCGAATAGATTCAGATAAATTTCAGTTTTTCCAGAACCAGTGACACCGTGAACTAAGTGAACTGCAAATTCAGATTGTATTGCGATTTGATCCAGACAATTTTTTTGTTCATCTGATAAGGTCGGTTTTGCAACAGCTTCCAGATCAGGAATAACGGGAGGCCGTTTTGATTTGCGCTGTTGTTGAGTTCTTTGCAGTGGGGGAAAAGCTAACCCAACAACTTGTCCGATCGGATGGATATAGTAATCAGCAACCCACTCGAGCCAACGCATAAATGGTTCTGGCAGCCTGGGCCACTCTGTATCCTGAGAAACAATCATTTTGAGTTCGATGTCATCGGGAATGTCTGCAGTGACATTGGTATTCAGGACATAGCCTTTGGCGACTCTTTGCCCTAGAGGAACATTGATAATATCGCCTCGAGCTAACGATAGCTCGGGGTTAGGTAAATATGTCAGTGCTTGTAAGAGAGGAGCCTCAACTGCGACCTCAACAAGACCCGAGGTCTTTTGGGGCATTATCTGAACCTCTGATAAAACTGTTCGATCATTTCCGTGAGTGCCGTTTTATTTGCAAAAGTCATTTCAGAAGGTTGATCTAAGTTTTGTGGGTAAAAAGCAGACAATGAAGCGTTGTTTTTAATGGCCACATTTTTAATTTTTATTGTGACCTTATATGGTCCCCAGCTGATGACCTGAGACTTTGCAATAAAGCTATCTTTGCCCACGGGACCCACATCGCCGAGTTCAATTTCTGACAATGAAGGTAGACGTATTTTGCGCAGAATAAATTCATCTTGGTCGAGCCATAATTGAGGGTAGGTAAATTGATCGGACTCTTTACCAATAGCAAAAGCGATACGACCACCAGCGCGCGATAAACGATGTTGATAGGGTATGCCCATTTCAGAAATATAATTTTTGTAAGTATTAAATGATTTGATAAATAATAGACGAGGATAAAAATCAGTGCCGATAGGAAGTGTTTGTTTGTTTTTTCCAATGTAAAAAGTTTTCGTATTGCCGTTGTACAAATAATTCAGGTGGATATTTGTTTTAAGTAACCCTTTGCCACTCGCAGTGAGTTTTAAATTTTTATCACCTTCAACGAGCCAGTTTTCAGTAATCACAGATTCTTCGTTATCCAGCTTAAAAGTGACTTCTTGTTCGATGGCGATAATTTGTCGAGCATTTGTAGTCGCGGCTTTTTGTAAAATAAAATCTAAAGATGGAATAGAAGCTTGCGCTAGGCCGACTTTGGTCAAGAATAAAGCAAATATCATAAATGTTTTCATGAAATCATTATATCATAATGAGACGGGTTTCCTATAATTTATGAGACAGGTAACGGAATGTGTTAGTATGAAGTATATGCTTAAATTTCAGCACTCGGCTAAGCAAGTCGCGGTGATTTTATCGATGTGTCTGATTTATTCCTGTACTCCGGAAGGCAGTGGAATTTTAGGCTCGTCGACAGATATTACTTCTCAGGTCGACAATGCAACGAAAAACGCTCCGTTTGCGTATGACGTCGCATTAGACACAATTTCCTATAATTCGTGTGTTTCATCGAATGTGAATTCCAGCAATATTCATGGATTGAAAATTGGAGCTTCAGAAGGCTTCACAGATCCATTGACAGGCGCGGTCAAAGCGGGAGTTAAATTGCGTTCGGAATTTTTACAACAAGTTGGAAGATCATTTAAACCAGAATATCCAGCTTCCACAATCACACCCGCGCAGGTTTTAAAAATTTTAAGTAAATCAGATGCTAATAAAGATGCTTTTTTACAAATTGCCGTTCGAAGAAAATCAGATTTAATTGCGATTCCCGATTTGATCAATTTGAATGGCGCTGTTGCTAAAGCCGGCAGTGATGTAACGGTTTTTAATCAGTATTTATATTCCGGATATTTAGGTTATATTTTAACTAAAAGTATTCAATATACAGATTCAGGTGTTGTCTTAGCTGAAGGCCCCAGAGTTTATAATTTATCGAATACGGGGGATCCTGTAAATCTGGAAGGGTTTTTTCGTTTTAATGCGACGGCTGATTCTTCAGTCACAATTCCGACCCCGCCAGCAGGAAGCACTGAAAATTTTGGTTACGCCGAAGCCTATCCACAAGTCGTTCGTGATAGTTTCAACAAAGGATTTTCAAGTTCGGGTAATGCTAATGAAAGATATTTGTTAACTGCGACATTTGGTGGAAACGAAGATATGCCGACTGGTGATGCGCCCACGAACGGAACTGCAAATCATATTAACATGTTGAAACGTCCCGCAACTGTTGCATCCAATGATTATACTAAAGCTTATGGTCGGGGTTATGCCATGAAGTTTACTTCTCCGAATTCGGCCCTGAGCAATTGGATGACTACTCAGCTGACCCAGATCAAAGAATACGATTTAAGTACAGGAACAGAATTAACAGGAACCGCCGGTGTCGCTTGGACATGTGAAAATTATCGCATCATGCGACAAGATCACTGGGACAATAATCGAATGTATAACAATGGCCTTGCGGATAATTCAGTTGTCGAGGCGTCTTGCGTTCCTCTGATTGCTGCGGATTTTACGGATGGAACGCTGGTGTCTGGCACGACGACCTTAGGACAAGTTCGCATTGAAAAAGTACAGCGTTTACGCCGTCACTATCCAGAAAATTTATGGAATATCGGTTTGTACTTACCAGGTGGTCAGCGTTCGGGTTACACATTACCAGCCCGAAATGCGATGACACAGCTTTGTATTTCTCCTAAAAAATCAGACGATCAGTGCTATTTACCGACGACGGGAATTCTGGCCAACACAGCAGAAAACGCCCTAGATGTTGGAATTCAATACGATACAACGAAGGATTGTTATACGACTTCGACCGGTCCACAGACAGATACGAATCGTAAAAAAGGTCGTTGTGCCCAATTTGCAAGTATTTGTGTTCGTTCAGGTGGCTACTAAGGTCAGAGCTAGCCAAGATCTATTTTTTATTGATACGCTTTACCCATGATTCAAAAAATATTTTTATGTGCGTCTTTGTTTTTCATTCAATCCGCTTATGCTTTCAATCCGATGGGCGCAGTCAGTGGAGCAACTGCTGGTTCGGGAGTTGGTAACAACGAAGTCGTCGACGGAGTTTATTTAAATCCAGCGACTATTTCTTTGTTTGCGCAAAAAAGTTTTGCGGCCAGCTATTCGAAAAATCATCTGAATGTTCACTTCACTGATAACGGTAAGGACGCGCTTTTCCCAGCTTCGTTGATTTATACTTCAAATGATATCAGTGGTTTGAAAACTCGCAGCTATCATTTGGCCTTTGCCTACAGTTTTTGGGGACAGTTGGCGTTGGGCATCGATGCTTCGATGAGAGAAATCAGCGCCGATTTTTTACCTGAAAAGTACAATCAGACTGTTGTCAGCGCAGGATTATTTTATCAAAACGATGGTTGGGGGTTGGGTTTAGTCAGTAAAAATAAACCACTTTCGAATACCACATTGACGGACGATCTGGATCAAACGGCGACGGTGGCGGCGGGAGTCAGTTGGATTTATGAAAATTTTGCTAAGTTTAAAGCCGATGTTGAGTCCGCCGAGGATCAAAAGGCTAATAAAGTGATATATATGTTTGGTTTAGAGACCTACATTAATGACTGGGTTGTGACTCGATTTGGATATAGGAACGATAATGTTCATTCTTTGAACTATTTTACGGCAGGTTTAGGGTTTTTAGGTCCCCAATTCGGTTTAAATTACGCTTACCAAAATGAGGCTAGATCAACAACAGATCCACTTCATACCATTGACTTAAATATTCCGTTTTGATATCACTATCGTTCATTTTGCTTAATTTATTAACATAAGCTAATAACAGATATATAACGTATATATAAAGTGAGGAAACCATGGCTTCAAAAACGAAAAGAACTGAAACACGCCGTAAGCACAAAAAAGCAAGACAAGGCACAAAAAGAAAAGCCGCTTTAAGAACTAAAGGCACTACTAAAAAAGCTAAAAAATTATTTGGCGACTAATTAGTTATTAGTTATCTGAAAAGGTAAGTTTTGAAACTTACCTTTGACTGACCTGCCGGCGTAACAACGTCGGCATTTCTTGTACGTCACCCTTTAAAGACCAGATCTGAGGAATTTCAACCCAACCTTGCTGGCCTGGATAAAATCTCCACTTCTTCAAAGCAGACAAAGTTTTACCATCTAGATTTCTGAAACCAGTTGATTGCACTAATTTAAAATTTTGTAAATTTCCTTCAGGTGTTACGAAGGCATAGAAAATAACTTTACCTTGTTCACGACGAAGACGCTCGTCTGAAGAGTATTTAGGTTTTGGATTTCCTGGCATTTGTCGAAGACTGTCAACAGAACGAATTCCATTCGGTGAACCGGAAGCTATTTTAGAATTGCGATCATCTCCGACGGCTCCGGCGCCGCGGCCGACTTCACCCTGTCCCTGGCCTTTGCGTGCTGCTAAGGCTTGGGCTTTTTCAGCGGCATCGCGAGCCGCTTGAGCGCGAGCGGCTTCTTCGCTGGCGCGGACTTGAGCTAGGGCTGCTGCATTTTTTGTGCGAGTCGCTTCCAGAGAATTTTTCATCGCACGAGCCTGTGCTGCATTTTCATTTTCGATCGCAGCCAAAGCTTGATCTTGTTCGTCAGAAATCATTCGAGCTTCGTTGTCTAAAGCGGATTTTTGTGCGCGCAACGCGGCTTCGGATTTGTGATCGATATTTTTAAATTCATTTTCAAATTCGTCTTCACCCAATGCGCCGACTTGTGCGACGGCAACTGTATCGTAATCTAAATCGGGGGCCGCAATGTCTTCGATTGTTTCGGGGACTCCCGCGCGTGAAGGAGCTGATTTAGCAAGAAGGGCTTTGCCTCCGCCCGTTGTCGTTTTGATAGTAGAAAATTTTGATTTGGACTGAGTGGATTTTTTAACTGGAGCTGTGATTTCGTCAGATAAACGAGCTGTTTGCAAAGCAGCTGCTTGAGGTGCTGTGATTGCTTTCGCACCCCGAGTCGGTTTTGCTTTGGCACCTAAATTTTCGGGTTGTTGCAAAGTCAGCGGCTTAATTTTCTCTGGCTCTGGTGGATTGATTTCAGCGATTTCAATCGTGATGGGTTCGTTCATTTTTTGTAAAGCAGGCACCGTCACAAATAAGGCCGCAGTCATCAACGTGACATGGAAAAAAATAGAATACCCAAAATACTTAGAACTTGTTGTATTTTGCGTTAACGAAGTATCCATAAAATAATCGTAAGTTTGTGACATACGTACCCCACTTATTAGAATTGACATAGATATGCATATTCAAATCCGAGGCCGGACGGGGAGGAATTAATGGGCTTAGAAAGCAAACAACCCTGTAATTCTGACAGGGTTGTTCAAAGTTTGGAGCTGTTTTTAAAGGTACGAATGGGTGCTATTCAGCGCCCATATCAGAAAGGCCTTCTGGCATAATTTGCTGACGGATACAGTCCGCCAAATATTGGTGTTCTTTGCATCCAATCAGTTGCATCGCTTCGTCAATCGGACGCGGATCTGGTGTTAAAAGTTTAATTTTTTTAACATCTAAGACATGCTTGTGAATAGCTTCGATTTCGGATTTGTTTAATCGTTGTTGTGCTATGGCGTTGACAACAGATTCAATAGCCACTGGCGGGGAATCAGGTTCATTGCAGTACAATAATAAATCGGCGCCCGCTTCTAATGAGCGGACAGGAATTTCACCTTTGTCGTAATGCTTGGCCATTGCTTTCATATCCAAATCATCTGTAATAATCAGACCACGATATTTCATTTCTTTGCGGATCATGTCCTTTAAGAAAAGCGGTGAAAGAGTCACTGGCCATTTGGGATCAATATTTTTAAATAAAATGTGCCCAGTCATAACCATATCAACGCGGCTGCGTAGTGCTTTTTTAAATGGAACTAATTCAACTTCGTGCAGACGTTCCAAAGTATGTTCTTCGACGGGAAGTTCTTCGTGTGAATCGATCACGGTGTGTCCGTGACCTGGAAAATGTTTCGCACAAGATAAAATTCCAGATTTGATATATCCACGTACTAAGGCTGAAGCCATTTTTTCAACTTGGTGAGCATCTGTACTGACGGCGCGATCACCAATGACCGTATTTTTAGGATTGGTAAAAACATCCACACAAGGTGCGAAATCTAAATTGATACCGACGGACATTAATTCAAGTCCCATGCGGTTTGAAAAATGGAAAGCAACTGTTGGTGCATCCAAATCGCCAATATTTTTTAAAGCAGGCCACTGTGTAAAGGGTGGTTTCAAGCGGTGGACTCGGCCGCCCTCCATGTCGATTCCGATGAATAACGGAGCTCGGTCCGCCATTTTGTGACGGAGAGATTGAATTTCAGCACACAGATCGCGAATCTGTTGTGGGTTTGCCACATTTCTTGCGAATAAAACGACTCCGGAAATATTATTTTCAACGATGAATTTTTTTTCGTCCTGAGTTAATGAATGTCCAGAGACGCCAATAAGTGTTAATTGTCCGACGAGTTCATTGAGTTTCATTTTTATGTCCTATCTTCCTTAATATTTAAAATGATTATCTATTGAAAGCGTTTATTTTTCCAGCTGGAACTTCACCAAATATTTTTTCATAAGTTCCGTTTGGAACTTTGATGCCGTCAGTGGCTTCTTCGGCAGATTTAACTAGTTGCACTTCGATGCCGGTCGCAGGAGTTAATGACGAAATGACTTCGCCACGCTCATTTAACAAATTGCTGTATTCACTGCCGGCGAATTTATTTTGTGCTTTCATCAATTGCATAGGGCCAGAGGCCACCATTTTTTTCTGAATATGTGAACTGCCCTTGGAAACATCGAAAATTTCTTCGGCAACGGCACTGAATTCATATTTAGTATCCACTTTGACTCCTGTTTTACTTTTCAGCATAAAATAATAAAGAGCGCTGGATAAAAAAGTGTCCTTTGTGATTTTTTTAGTTTGCTTTTTCTTTTCGCCATTTTCAGTGATCATAGCTGTCATTTTGGGTTCAGCCGATTTAAAATCAAAAGAGGCATCAATCGTTTTAGTTTTTGTGCCATCTACCATCAAGTAAGTGTAGCTAATCGGTTTTAAATCTGCATCCGAAGTGGCCTGTAAAGATTCGGTCATATCAAATCCATTTTTAGCTAATTTTAATAAAGAAGTGGTTTTAAAATTTTTTGTTTTAGCATCCAGTTCATATTTTTGAATAACAAATCCAATATGTTTTTTAAACTGAGTGACTTTGTAATAGCCTTCAAACAAGACTTCGGAAAACGAAGACACTGAGTAGCAGCAAACGAACAAAAATGCGATCATCAATTTCATAAAAACCTCTAGCAAATATTTTGTCGCAAAAAAAAAGAAATGGGCAGCTCTGATTCGACACAATAATTTTGACCTGACTTAGGTCTGGATGAAATTTGACTGGACCAAAATAAGACACAATATCTGTGAATGAACTTAATGGTGTCATCAGTAAAAAAATCAATTTATGATATTTAAAGGAATGAAATTGAAAAACTTTAAACTGACACAACGGAATCAAAAGGGTCAGGTCGCTATTTTTGTGGCCTTGATATTTCAAGTTATTTTCATTTTCTTTGCAGTTTTAATCAACGTCGGATTATTAGTTCACCACAAAATTAATTTACAGCAATCCACAGATATGGCCGCCTATTACGGGGCGATGAAGCAAGCCGAAATGTTGAACGTTATCTCCCACATTAATTTCCAAATTCGCCAAGCTTGGAAACTGATGACCTGGCGATATCGGATATTGGGGACGTTTATGTTTAGTTTGGACAACCCACAGCCTCCGGGAAATACTTTGACATTACCAATTACCCTTGGGCCCAGTGCACCGCCTGATATGAATTATACACCTGGGGTAGATAAAAAATGTAGCGATCCTCTTGATGTGAATTTAAACAATGCTCCGATTTTTTGTGTTGCCCATTCAGGGTTTGGTGATTGGAACGCTCCCGTTTCAGAAACTCCTTGTAAAGTCAGTTGTAATAAACTGAATATGTTTAGCACTGCTATCGCTAGTATTAGTTTAACCGGTGGAGCATCGGTTCCTGGTGCTTCTTCTGGTGCCGCAGTAAATACTGCAATCCTTGCAGCCAACGCTGGAGGTAGAGAACAGTGTAGAGTTGCGACAAAAGTGATGGCCGATCAATTTACAAGTATAGTGACCGCGTATTTTCGTGAATTAAATATGCGCACCACAAATTTTTCAATGTTGGCCAGAAATCTTTTAAAAGGTAAGGATGACTTTGTCGATCTTGAGGGGAAAAAAGTTTATACGGGTGCCGAGCTGACATTTAAAAATAATTTAACAGAGGCCAATTTAAGTTCCAATCCTGAATTCAGTGCGATCAATGGTATGTCGAATGAAAACAGCGCGAATCAATCTTGTTTGGAAGAACAGCAAGTTTTTAACAAAATAAAGTATCAAGTCATCCAGTTTTTTTTGTCACAATGTGCTCCGACGGCGGCAGATATTCGAAATGATTTTTATGTAAGTCCGCACGACATAGTAGGTCCACCAGTTTCAGATGCAGCACTGCAAGCTAAAATTGATAATGTGAAAGGTATTTTATCAACAGGACCTGCACCAACTGCATTTGATAAACTTAAAACAATAATGGATTTAGAATTTTCAACAGGTTTCGAAAAAAATCCTTACTGCCAATCTTATTACGCCGTTCGAGCAAGATCAAAACCTAAAATTCCATTTTTACCGTTATCCCAAGTTGAATTGACTGCGGTTTCTGTCGCGAAACCATTTGGAGGATCAGTTGGTCCTTGGTTTTATGACAAGTGGGATAAAAGCAGTACAGCAAGTCAGCCAGCTACACAGGTTGATAAAATGTTGCCAATGTTAAAAATTAATGCGGGCGCCAGCAGTGCGATTAAGCAAAATATTTCTGTTTTACCAAATTATTCATTATTTGTGGGTGATGAGATGGGACTTTCCAGAAGAGAGTTTATTGCAGTTTACCATGATTTTTTATTAAATCGACATATCGAGGGAGTATCTTCGATCGCTAGCACGAATCATAGTCCAACACTAGAAAGTCAACCTATTGCTGGGGGTGCAACTCAACTTAGAAAACCTCAAGGATATTGGCCTCAATTAAAGGACTGGGATAAAATTACTAAATTAATTAATGATACTGATTATGATCCATTACCCATCAATAATAATTCAAATTCAAGAATTCGAGATCTTGAAATTTCGGCGATTGCTCCTAATGCATTTGAATTATCATACTATTCGATTGATTCGGATTTTTATAATAATTATTATGAAAAATATTTAAGTAAAGATTCGTTTGTACAAAAAGTAACTAATGGTCTTTCTGTTCCCGTAGGTGAATCAAAAATAACTTTTCGACCGGACTTTGGATATACAGAGACATTAGGGGGCGTTCCAGAAGGGAAAAAGTATTCAATTCGCCACCAATTGTCTGTTGCCAATGAAATTTTTAAAAAAGCAGGCAATGGAATTAGTCAGCTTAGATTTGCAAATCTGGTAGGTGACCCAGAAGCAAAAAAATATTTCTTTACATATGTTCCATCTAAGCTCTCTTCGCTATTAACAGGCTGGACTTATATTAATTCGACAGATGAACAGGGTTATTCCAAATTTCCAAAAGATGGTCCAATGCCATTCGGTATTTGTAATGATCCGAGTAATAATTTCGGTGGAGATACGAATGAAAAATTTAAAAGCATCACCGATGTTGATGGCGGCAAATATCCACCTGCAACTGGGAATTGTGTGACTGGTGGTCGTACGGGTTATTCGGTAAAAATTATTTCGGTGGATGCTTTGAATGGACCACAGGGAGATATTGGAAATACGGGGTCTTCGGGACAGACTATT
>DALYIB010000002.1:18131-29982 GCA_031970595.1 Pseudobdellovibrio sp. | reverse complement strand
AATCCGATACCAACAAGTTTTATTAATTTTTAATTTTATATAACGTCTCATTCTGAGATCGTATTTCTGTATAACTGTTATTCAAGTTTTCCCGACTTTTGACCGATAGGTAGATATCGGGGGGAACCGAGATGTTGACGTCTATTTCACGTAAAAAAAGCCATTATTTATTTTTATTAGCAGCGACTTTGTTCCCGCAATATAATCTATTGGCAAAGTGTAAAGAAACGAATGTTAAAAATATTTATATGTCCGTCAATAGCGACAAGTATCTGCGCATAGCTTATGGAATTGATAAAACGAATGCAGAAAAAGAACTTATTTTATACAAAGATCTTTATCAAGTAGCATCTAATAAAAATGAACAGCCTAAATTATTACAAAAAAATATCGAAATTAATGCTCTCGCTGAAAAAGTCTGTTTAAAAGAAGGCGAAACAACAGCGAGTACTGCGACTCCCGGGGCAGCCGCAGCAACGACAATTTCGGGATCTTCTGTCGGACCATCAGTTAACGAAGCATTAGCTCAAGCAAAGAAAAATAAATCAGGTGATTGGGAAGATGATGAAGTGAACGGAGTCTCGAAAAGAAGAACCATCGGCGAGCACGGAGAAACTGTCGTTGAAACTCGGACAATGGATGGTCGTATAGTAAAAGACTATTACGACCCAGATACAGGAAGACAATTGCGCGCTACCGAAGTTGTCACACAAGGATCTGCGAAACAAGTTACCGTTCCATCAGACACGGGGGGGGCTCCAGCAGTAGCCGCAGCTCCAACTAAAACAGAGGCAATTATTGATGATCGAAATGAAATGGATAAACAGTCCGATTTGGCATCAAAAGAAATTGAAAAAGTAAATTCAGAGTACAGCGCTGGAAAGCAGGAAAAATTATCAACAGAATCTCCACCATCTAAAGAAGAAGTTACAAAGGCAGATATGTCTTTACAAAACGTCGCTACTGCTTTGAGCGGCGCGAATGATATTATTGCAGGAATGAAGCAAGGTGATTTAAAAGGTTATGCACAGGCCGCAAATGGCGCATTGGACATTGCCATGATGATGACGGCTGTTGATGTAGAAAAAATGACTGCGGCAGCAACAAAATTTGAAGCGAATATTAAAAGTGATACAAAATTGATCCTTTCAAGGATGAATTCGGCAAGTATTATTCCATTTGAAACACAGGGTGCTGCTACTAATTTAGACGCTTCAACAACAGCATACTTAACGGCAGTAAAAAAGTGCGCACAACAATTATCGACATCACAAGGTATTTGTGATGAAAAGAAAAATGGAAACGCGATTGCTGTAACTAAGCTCATGACAGCAGGTGCTGGCTTAATTCAAAACTTGTCATCAGCAAGCGAGACGTGCGGTACTACAGCAGATTTAACAAAAATCGCAGGCCTTGGAGTCAGTGGTGTTGGTTTGATGTGTTCCGCAAACCAAAAAATATGTCAATCGGATTGTGGCAGTGCCGCAACAGCTTTAGGAGTAGTCGAAAAAGATTTAGGGCTAATGTTAAAAGCAATAGCTACAGATACGGAAGAATCAGCTGTAGTAGAGGGCAATAAAGCAGCTGCAGCATGTACTGTTGGAGCCGCAGGTTGCTATTCGGCTCGTTATGGTCAAGTTAGCGGTGTAGGGAAGGGTATTTTAGCTGAGGCGCAAAAACTAGAGCCAATAGCTAAAGCACAAAATGGCGCAACAATTCAGCCTACAACTATGGCTTGTGTTGCATTAGGTGCCAATATTTTGAAGTTTGCTATGCAAGCAGCTGATTTAGTGAATTCTTCTAAAGATGCAGACAAATGTAAAAAAGCCCTGACAGCAGGTAACGGCGGCGGCGGTGGTTCTGCGATTACAAATGTGACTACAGAAGAAATGTGTAAAAATTCTGCCAATGCATCATTACAAGTTTGTAAGTGTCACAAGGATGCGACTGCTCAAGGATGTCCAGGTGCGATCGCGAAAGCCTTATCAAAGGATCCAGGTGGCTTAACAATCAAAGGTGGCAGTGGAGTTTCTCAGCTTGCTGGATTTGGAAGTAAATCGGGTGGAACTGCTGGTACAAATAATTTTGGTGGCGGCTCTGGCGGTGAAAGCAGTGGATTAAGCGAAGCTGCGAAGCAAGCCTTAGGTTTAAATACTGGAAACCCAAATGCGACGGCCGCAAATAGTGTCGCCGGTGGCTCTGAAACAAACGGAACATCAGGTTCTGGATCGGATTCAGCCAATAAAAATCAGGCAGAAAATTTTAAAGCAAAAAAATTTGATTTCGGCAGCTTTGGGTCTATCAGCAGTGGAATCAGTAATTTTTTTGGCGGCAAAGGTAAAAAATCAGGTTCAACTGCCGCCATCACTGACAAGCAAATTGAAAAAGCAAAAAGACAGATTGCATCGGCTCAGCTTAGAAATGAGGTTAGCACTGCATCTGGAAAATCAAATTGGGATAAGATCCGTGCGCGGTACGTAGAGAATCGCGGATCATTTATGGGTGATTAATGAAAAATGGGGGATGTATGTATCAAAGAATCAGTCGGCTCGTAGTCGCAATCCTGTTTTTTGGCTCAGAAATGATAATGGCGCAAAACATTTCGCAGTCAAATCAACAGGTCCAACAAAATGTTGAACCAAATGAAAACTGTCAACCGACAGCGAATTTGGGCACAGATGATAATGGCAATTCAATGTATGATTATGCCTATCATGCGTGTTTGGGACGTAATGCGAAAAAAGATCAACTTCGTGCTTATATGAATCAGGGCGCTGCGGATGCCCAGACAATTAATAATGGACGACCAACTCCGCCGCCACCACATAATTGTGGAACGCAAGAGTCTGCATCAGATCCATTTACTTATTCAAGCTGTATCAGTGCCTATGAAAATAGTCCTGCGATGCAAGATTATAAACGTAAACTACAGGCCTATAACGATGCCTCAAGCTTAGAACAACAAGCCCGAGCAGATGAAGCTAGGCATGCGTCAGTAGCCCAAATGAAGGATCAGTCGGTCACAGGAAGTCTGAGTGAAATTCAGCAAAAAAACCAAGAGGGAAATCAGCTTTATAAAATGGCTGGTGTTGCACTTGCCGGGGTCGCTGCGTATAAGTTTGCGTCAGGCCAAACTTGCTATTCAACTTGTGCGGCATTTGGTTCTGGCTGTTGTTCATTGGCACCAGCATTGATGGCAGCAGGTGCAGCTTACATGTTATTAAACTCAAAAGCAAATAAGCAAGCTGGAGAACATGCTGGATCGGCGATTGAAGCTTGTCAAAAATTCAACCAGTTATCATCAACTCAAAAAGATTGTTCTTCAATAGTAGATACAACAACACCGCCTGTAACAACGATTTACGATGATAATGGTCGCTGTCGACCAACAGCGCCTCCAGGATGTGTGGATTTAAATTCTCCAGGCAATGGCAGTGGTCCTTCTGTTACAAAAGTTCCAACGAACTGTACTAGCAACGGCAAACCTGTCAGTTGTTTAGCGGCTGGTTCAAATGCTTTTATTAAAAATCCAGACGGTTCTATTTCTGTGAAAACTCCGAATGGTTTGAAAACATATACAGACAAAGATTTCGCTGATGTGAAATCGATGATGGCGGCTGGCTTGTCTGCAGCAGATGCGAATAAATTATATAGCGATCTTTATGGTAAGGACAGCTTACTCAGTAAAGCGGGAGCTGATGCAAAATCGTTGGCGGAACTTGGTAAAGATAAAAAAAATCTGGGTGACTTTTCTGGATTGGGGGGCGGAGCATCGACAGTTGCTGTGGATGCTGCTGCGAATTCAAATAAAAAGTTCTCTGAAAAAATCGGTGATGTGGCAGACAGACGTCCTACATCCGAAGGTCTAACTCGTGACTTTAACGGTGAACTAATTGGCGCTGCTGGAGATGACATTTTCACGATGATGAATCGTCGCTATAAATTAAAAAATGAACAGGACTCTTTCATAGCTCCATAGCCAATTCAATTGCATTCTTTTGAGGGCAGCCATACACTTTGTGTATGGCTGTTTCATTAAAAGTTCTAGGCATTATGAGTGGTACTAGCATTGATGGTATCGACTTTGTAAAAATCAAAATTCGTAAAAAAAATTTGAAATGTGAATATGTGGATATGCAATCATTCAAATTTCCACTGGATCTAAAAAAACGGATTTTAAAAGCGGCTCAAGATGAAAAAACAACTTCGAGAGTATCTGAGCTCAATTACGATCTGGGTCGATTTTATGCCGAGTGCTTTACTAAGCTTCGAAAAAATTTAAAAAATATAGATTTAATTGGTTTGCACGGCCAGACAGTTTTCCATAAAGGGTCATCATCGACGCTTCAAATCGGAGAACCCAGTTTCATTGCCAAGGAAAGTAAAGTTCCTGTTGTTTCCAATTTTCGTGCTGCAGATATTGCGTTGAATGGACAAGGCGCGCCGCTTGCGCCCTTTTTTCACCAAGTCGTTTTTGGCCACAGTAAAAAAACAGTCAGTCTGCATAATTTGGGTGGAATTAGTAACCTCAGTTTAATCGTCAAAGGGAAAACTATTCTGGGATTTGATACCGGTCCTGCTAATATGTTGATTGACGAAGAAGTCAGACGATCGACCGCAGGTAAAAAAAATTATGATTTAAATGGTCAAATGGCTTCGCGTGGTAAGGTAAATGGGGCTTTGTTGATGAAAATGCTAGAGCTGCCTTATTTTTCAATCAAGCCACCTAAAAGTTGTGGGCGTGAACAATTCGGGAAGCAATTTTACAATCAATTCGAAGCAGAATTAAAACAACTCAGTATCGAAGATCGTCTTGCTACAGTCACAGAGTTAACAGTGGCAACAGTTGCTAAATCTTATCAAATGTTTTGTAAGCCCTATCCTCATGAAATTATTTTTTGTGGTGGCGGTGCCAAAAATAAATATCTGATTAAACGGCTGCAAGAAGAATTGTCTTCGGCAGATATTAAAGTCATCGAACAATTGGGCTGGCCGAGTGAAAGCATTGAAGGCGCTGCGTTTGCCTTGTTAGCAGCATGCCGTATTTGGAAAATACCAACAAACATTCCGCAGGTCACGGGCGCTAAAAAATCTGTTTTACTCGGACAGATCACTCAGATTTGATAAGGGTAGTTCTTTCAGCTTATCAAAGTGTTGTATATACTGAGGTTGATTCAAAATATTTGAATGGATCATTTTTTTAGTCAATAAATAGTCTTCTTTATTGCCCACTTCGAACCAATCACAATCAATTTTATATACTTGAACTTTATTTTCATTTAAATGTTGAATCAGAACATCATAAAAAATATTTGATTCAACGCCCTCAGAAATTTCATTCAAAACCGAATTATCCAAGAATTGTAATCCGATAAAGTGAAAAGGTTTTAGTTTATCTGAAATAGAGTCTGGTTTATTTTTTCCAATGTGCTTAACAATACCTAAAGAATCCACCCAAATAGCACCAAATTTTTTTCCAGCTTCGGGATGTTCAGTCACAATCAATGTAGCTAGCGATTTATTGTTTTGATGCTGCAACAGCGCATTTTTCAAAAAGTTTGTTTCTTTGGTAAAAAATATTTCATCAGCGTTGACAGCCAAAATATCATTTGTATCTTTTAACCACTTTTCAGCTTGTTTTAATCCACCGGCACTTCCTTTGATGAAGTCCGCCTCATCTGAAAATATAAAGTTAGGATTCATTTTTTTATACAGAGATTTAATCTGATCCGGCAAATAAAAAGTATTCGCAATATGCTGGTCGACGTGAATAGATTCTAGGTAAGGCCAAAAGTAATATCCCAATGGAATTTGATTCATGGGAATGCAAGGTTTTGGATGATGGAGGGTAGCCGGTCTTAGGCGTGTTCCCAATCCAGCCGCAAAAATAAACAAACTGAGCTTTCGATTAAAGACGTTCATAATTTTTTTCAAGGGCTCCTGAATCAATCAGAATGTCTGATAATATTTTATATTCAGGAAAATGACCAATCGAACGGATTACTTTTTTAAGAGTTCCTGTTAAATATTTCAGATAACGTCGATCTTGTCTTTGATTCATAAAGCTGGCAAAACTACCACAGGCCTTGAAGCAGCGCTGGATCGACTGAATTTCGTAGATATAATAAAACAAATCTAATGTTGTATTATATTTTTTAGTATATTGAGTTTGATCTAAATAATAACCTAACATTTTTTCAGCATACGAATCGCTGATGTCGACGTAAGAGTCTTTGACTAAGCTTACAAGATCATACTGAACAGGGCCAAGGCGGGCATCCTGAAAATCAATCACATACATTTTGTCCAGCTTGATCATTAAATTTCTAGAATGATAATCGCGATGACAAATGACTTGGGGTTGGGCGTATAAATTTTCACAGATACTGAGAAATACTTTATCCAGTTCAGCTTCTGTTTTTGAATTAAAATCGAATTTGAGTAAGCCTTTTAATAAATTTTCTTTGGCGTAATTCATTTCCCACATAAACTTAGCGACATCAAATTCAATTTCTTTGGCGATTGTCGGATTTTTTGAATCAGTCGCGTCTGTATGAATACGAATAATTTGATCAAGTGCGTTTTGGTAAAACCCCCAAGAATTTTCTTCGTGGGTTGATTCCCAAAATTTTCTTTCAAGTGTTAGATCTCCCAGATCTTCAAGCAGAATAACACCCAGCTGTTCAGAAATATTGATGACTTGTGGAACATGAACATTTGATTTTGCAAAGTGATTAAGGACATTTAAAAATGGATACTTATCAGCCTGGAATGGTTCCCAAACCATCAAAACATAAGTCACTTGACCTTGAATGATACGAAAGTACTTTCGAGCAGAGGCGTCGCCAGCCAGTTGATAAATCTGAAACTGATCTGTTTGAAGACTGCTAATTAAAAAATCGACTACACTTTTTTGTATAAGTTCATGTCCTAACATGACTTTATGTTGTCATGTCAGGATAGTGAAATCAATAGCGAAATCAATTAAGAAATTGTGCTTTCAAAGTTAAAAAATAACAGTTCTAGAACGTCTTGGCTAGTTTGCTGCGACAATGGAACTTTGTCGATATCAAAGCTAAACATAGATAGGTCATTCTTAAGCTCTTGATTCGCTGGCAACTGTTCAACTTCTGAATCAGTTAAGTCAGAACCAATCAAAAATTGAATACCTTCAACCGGGTGTTGAGCGAATTCATTCAAAAGCTCGATTTCGTGTTTATTAATTTCTAAAATATGTTCAATGTAAATTGTCGTTCCCGATAGGCTTTTTAAATCTGCTAGTGAATGCAATGATTTCGAGACGTCAGATAATCTGAAAAATAAATTGGCGCCAGTCATTTCATGCAACTTCAAAGCAACTTTATGACGGAACTGAGGGTTTTTGGATCTTAGGTGAATAATTTGTGAAAGTGTTTTCTTGGTCTCAGAGCTGTCACTTTCGCTATCATCGTCAATTTTTCTGAATAGACTGATCACATTTGTCTTTGCAGCAGGCTCTTGCTTGTTCAACAGTTCACTTTCTTTGTTTTTCAAGTGCAATGTATAAACTTTTGGTTCGATTAAAAAGTGAATTAGATCAGCGATTTCATTTTTGGCATCAACACTCATCGTAGAACCACGATGAATAACAACTTCGCCCAAGTGTTGATTTTTAAATTTCAACGGAACAACCAAATCATCCTCTTTGGTATAAAACAAGCCTTCTGATTCGGCTGAGGTTAAAAATTTAAACTCAATTTTTTTGCCATACTTTTCTAAAATCAGTTGGCTTGTTTTATTCCAGATCCCCGCATTCAATAATTCTTGCATCATATATTCCCCACGGCGTAATTCATTCCCCGCAGTTGTCATATTCAAGCTGTGTGCCGAAAAACGGCGATTTTTGAAGCCCTCAAATCAGTGCGATAACCATTCGAAATCACTGATTTATTTATATTTTGCAGACTTTATATGATGACGTTTTTGACAAATTCTTAGTTGAAAAAGCAGATGGAGTTTTAAACAAGTATGAAATAAGTATAAAAAAAGGAGAAGCTCAGCTTCTCCTTCGAGTTGATTAAATTAGTAAACAATTAATTAAGGTGTGCGTGCGATTTTGCGCTTATCTAATCCGTATTTTTCAACTTTCATGATTAAACCAGCACGGCTAATTCCAAGCTCTTTAGCCAACTTAGATTTATTCCAGCCAGTTCGACGCAAGCCTTCTTTGATCATTTCTCTTTCAAGATCTTCAAGAGCATCTTTTAATTTACCTTGTAATCTTGAACCCTGAACTTTGTTCTTTTCGCCTAATTCTAAAATTTTTGGCGATAAAAGTTCGTGACCAATCTTTTGTTCGTCACCCGAAAGGACGCAAAGTCTTTCGATCTCGTTTTGCAATTCACGAACGTTACCTGGCCAAGCATAATCGTAAAGTTTTTCGACAGCACGACCCATCAGGCCTTTTTTAGTTTTACCAGATTGCTCGGAAACTTTTGTTAAAAAATAATCTACTAAAATAGGAATATCTTCTTTACGTTCACGCAAAGGTGGCACACGGATATTAATGACGTTTAAACGATAGTACAAGTCTTCACGGAATGTTCCTTGTTCAACCATTTCACGTAAATTTTTATTTGTCGCCGCAATAATACGGACATCCACTTTTTTCATTTCAGTCGAACCGACCGGAGTAAAAGTTCCTTCTTGTAAAACGCGCAGAAGCTTAACTTGCATTTGTGGCGATGTATCACCAATCTCGTCCAGAAAGAATGTTCCTTTATCAGCCATTTCAAAAAGACCCTTTTTGTCTTTAAGGGCGCCTGTAAATGATCCTTTGACGTGACCAAATAATTCCGATTCTAAAAGGTTGTCATTGAAAGCAGAGCAGTTCTGAATCACGAAATTCTTATCTTTGCGATGAGAATTGTAATGGATCGACTTTGCGATTAATTCCTTACCTGTACCGTTTTCACCGTTAATCATAACTGTCGAATCGGCGAATTTAATTTTATCTAATAAGGCATACAATGATTGCATGGGTTTTGATTTACCGATCATATTGTCATATTTGAAACGGTTACCTAATTCTTTGTTCAATTCGCTGATTTTATTTTCACGGCTTGAAATTTCAACATGCAAAGTAACAACTTCTTGAGCGACTAATTCAACGAGTTCACAAAAATGACTTCTGTTTGTATCATCTAAGTATTTTAGTTTACTTAATGATTTTTCAATCAGTTCAGCACTGCAGCCGAAGGCCGCTAGTCTTTCGCGGACTTCGCCAATTCTTTGTACAGAATTTTCTTCTTTAAAGAATCCCATGGCAGTCACGGTACCTACGAAATCATTTTCGATAATAATAGGGAATACGCAAATATCAAAACCTACAGCATCCCATTTTTTAAAGACATATCGGTTATTAGACTGTCGTAATTCATTAATGCTTGCTGATACGATTTCAGCTAAGCTATTTTGAGTCGTTTCTTTGTTGAGTAAATAATTAACGCCGGGATTAGCATAAGTGATTTTCTCACTTTCAAGGCCTTTTAATTGACCACGTTCATCTGTGAAAACAATGTCAATATTCCACCAAGTTTGTAAAACGTGTTTTAGTTTTTTGATAACGTGAATGTGTTCAAACTCATTCCAATTAATCATAGACAACCTCTTTGTGTTAAATGTTTAGACGTACAACTGTCTAAACATTTATCGTCAAAATGATCGACAAACTTAAGAGGGTGTGAAAATTATTTTGACACTTTTAGCTAGACTTTCGTCTGAGCTAAAAACAGCTGGCTGTATTCACTTTTGTTGTTCATTAATTCTTGGTGTTGGCCGGATTCGATCACAGAACCATTTTTCATAACGACAATTTGATGTGCGTTTTGAATCGTCGACAAGCGATGAGCGATCACGAAAGTCGTGCGTCCCTTCATCAAAGTGTCTAATCCTTTTTGGACTTGTTCCTCGCTGACTGAATCTAAGGCGGAAGTGGCTTCGTCTAAAATTAAAATCGGTGAATTTTTGTAAAAAGCACGTGCGATTGCGACACGCTGTTTTTCACCACCAGACAGTAAATTACCGCGTTCACCAACCAAAGTATTATACTTGTCCGGCATTTTTTGAATAAAATCATCGGCATAGGCGGCCTTCGCACACGATATGATATGATTGATATCCGCTTCTGGCTGACCGGCCTGGATATTTTTGGCGATTGAATCAGCAAACAAGAAAACATCTTGTGAAACCAAAGAAATATTTTGTCTTAAAGAATTTAATTCGAATTTTCGAATATCGACACCATCGATTTCAATAGTTCCCGATTGTGGATCGTAAAAACGTGCTAGTAAATTGGCGATGGTCGACTTGCCACTGCCGCTGGATCCCACAAATGCGATCGATTCCCCATTTTTAATTTTCAGATTAAAATTTGTAAGTAGGGGTTTGTCCGGAGAATAAGAAAAGTTCACATTTTTGTACTCAATGACAGACCAGTTTTTAGGGAATGAAATTCCTTGGGGGTTGTTTTCAATATCGCTTTTTTCTTCCAACATACTATAAACGCGTTGTGCAGAAACTCTTGTTTCTTGCACGCGGACATAGGCTTCCTGAAATTTTTTAATCGGTTCGTTGATTTGCAGCATGGCAGTAATAAAGCCAATCAAATGGCTTGTATCAGACAATCCCAATGAAATTTTACGAGAAAAATAAAATATGATCCCTAAAATGATCAGCGTGGCTAAAAATTCAGTAAAAGGTCCCATAAATTCAATGCGTGAATGGACCTTTTTGCGATAACGAATGTATTCGGTACCTTGTCCCTTTAATTTATCCTGCATGATTTTTTGCAACGAAAAGGACTGAATCGTTCGGACTCCGTCCAATGATTCTTTGATTGTTGAAGTAATCGATTCAACTTGTTCAACACCATACTGCGAATATTTGCGAATGCTCTTTGAAACTTGTTTTAATAGCTGTGCCAAAATCGGTGCTGCTAGTAAAATATAAAGTGTTAAGTGAGGCTCCAATTTAAATAAAGCAATAATTAAAAAAATAAAAGTCAGTGGAGCACTAAAAAAATCAGCAAACAGGCGTAACCCATCATGGATGGTGCGTACATCGTAAAACGTGCGACTTAATAAACCACCACTTCCCTGGGCGTATTGATTATGAAATTTAAGATCTAAGTTAATAAATTTATTTTGCAGTTTTTCACGAAATCCCTGTGAAATGTTTTCAGCAATCACGTTCATTGTAAAAATATGCAAATATCGACTGACTGACATGACTAGTGCCACGATCAACCCAATCCACGCCACTGAAAATAATTTTTCAGTATTGTCTGAATAAGAAACCATCTTTTGGATGAATAAGGGTAAATAGCCTTTACAAACAGCCATCACAATCCCGCTGACAGCGACCAGCGTCAGCTTTTTTTTGTGTTCTAAAACGGCCTGAGTTAAATTTTTAATTTCTTGAGGAATCATTTAATACCTAAATACCTTTTCAAATATTGGCCAGTTAAACTTTGCTTGCTTTTAATGATCTCGGACGGGAGCCCGGCAAAAACAACGTCGCCTCCCTTTTGCCCGGCATCGGGTCCCATATCAATGATATAGTCAGCATTTTTGATAACATCCAAATTATGTTCGACTACGATGACAGATCCACCGGCCTCGATTAATTTGTGTAAAACCTGCATTAATAATTCGATTTCACGAAAATGCAAACCCGTTGTAGGTTCGTCCAAAATATACAAAGTATTTTTTTGATTTACTTGTGATAATTCTTTAGCAATTTTTAATCTTTGTGATTCGCCACCGCTCAGTGAATTGGCGGGTTGTCCAAGAGTTAAATAGTCTAATCCAAC
>DALYIB010000002.1:0-18121 GCA_031970595.1 Pseudobdellovibrio sp. | reverse complement strand
TCTTTTAAAACTGACAATGGCTTTCGAATTTGTGGGTGTGCCACAAAGAAATTCATCGCCTCGCTGACAGTCATAGATAAGATTTCATGAATATTTTTATTGTTGTGTGTGATTTCAAGAATTTCAGGTCTATATTTTTTTGAATCACAAACATCACATGGGATAATGACATTATCCATAAATTGCATATCGATTTCTTCAAAGCCAGTTCCGCGACAAGCCGGACAACGACCTCCATCGACATTCAAGCTGAATGTTCCTGGTGTGTATCCACGCTGTTGGGCTTCGGGTGTGGCAGCCATTACAGTTCTGATTTGATCAAAGGCCTTTAAATACGTAATCGGCGAACTGCGAGCCGATTTTCCGATCGGTGACTGATCGACTAAAAGAACATTTTTGAGATGTTCGTGGCCGTATAATTTTGAAAACTTTTGTGCAGGTAAATATTCAATATCTAGTGATCGCGCCAGGGCAGGATACAATGTTTTGGTGACCAAAGTTGATTTTCCAGAACCACTGACTCCTGTCACAACGACTAAACGATTTAAAGGAATTTCGACATCGACTTTTTTTAAGTTATGACCTTCGCACCCCAGTAATTCAATTCTGTATTTATAATTACTGATTTGAACCGGACGCGATTCACGAAATTTAAAATTTTTGATCGGCGCTAAATAGGGTGCTGTGATCGATTCTTTGGATTTGAAAAATTGTTCGGATTGGCCACTGAATACGACTTTTCCACCTAGATATCCAGAACCAGGACCCATTTCAATAACGTTTTCTGCATTTTTAATGACGTCATGATCGTGTTCAACAATGACCAACGTGTTACCAAGATCTTTCAGATCATTTAAAACTGAAATCAATCTGTCGTTATCGCGTGGATGTAAACCCACAGTCGGCTCATCCAAGACATACAAAGCTTGTGATAAACCCATACCTAGTTGATTAGCTAATATTAAACGCTGATATTCGCCGCCAGATAAAGTTCGAGTTTCACGATCGATCGTTAAATAATTAACACCTACTCGCATTAAAAAATTTAGACGCGCTTTAATTTGTTTTAATACTTCACCGGCGACTTCCTGTTGATATTTGGATAATTGGACTTTTTCGAAAAATTGAAATAATTTTTCAATCGTCATTTTGCTTAAATCCGTGATGGTCGCTTGATCGACTAAAAAATGATTTACTTCTTTACGCAGCCGAGAACCTTTACAGTCGGGGCACGTTGTTCCAGTTCTGTAACGTGAAATAAAAACACGGACATGCATTTTGTATTTAATTTGATCCAAATATTCAAAAAGACCTTTAACGCCAAAAAATTCTTTAGTGCCGTTCCAAATCAAATCTCGCTGTGCCTTCGGCAAATCTTTCCAAGGCGTCTTCATGTCGATTTTCATTTTTTTGCAAAAAGCGAACAATGCTTTTTTGTCTTGCTCAGCACTCGGCATCGTGAACGGGTTCAAAGCACCCTCGGCCACAGACAGATTTGGATTGGGTATCACCTTGGCTTCATCCAATTCTAGAACGTTTCCAAACCCCTTACATGTCGGGCAGGCTCCAATCGGGGAATTAAAAGAAAATAACTTTGAACTTAATGCGGGTGGCGTGTAGGCGCAAACAGGACAAGAAGGTTCTTCACTCAAGCGCAAATAATGTCCATCTGTTGTGATTACCAAAGCACGGCGATGAGCAATACCAGTCACATATTTTAAACTTGTTTCATAAGCCTGTGTCACAGAATCAGTGATTCGACCTTTTTCTTCTTTGGAAAAAGACATTCGATCAATCACCAAATAAAAAGTTTCCTTAGGTAAACCTTTTTTAATCTGGCCGGGTTCCGATATTTCGATCAGCCCTTGGACTTCCAAGGTAGCGGGTTGATTTTTTTTACCAGCTGTTTCTTTGATAGTCGTGATTCTTAAATATCCATCTTGTAACAACAAAGAATGCAATTTTTTCCCTTCGACAATTCTTTTATCTGCAGGGATCTCGACCAGAACATATCCTCGCTTGTCGGAAAATTTTTCCAGAATTAAATCAGATGCAGCTGTCGTCGAAATTTGTGTGGCCGGAATATTGTGATCCGGACAATAGGGAGTTGAAACTTTTTCGAAAAACAAACGCAAATAATCAATTAATTCTGTTGTGGTTCCAACTGTCGAACGACTGGATTTAACCGTATTTTTTTGTTCGATTGAAATGGAAGGTGGAATATTATGAATGCCTTCGATATCAGGCTTGGGTGCTTTATTTAAAAACTGTCTGGCATAGTTCGACATGCTTTCAATAAATCTTCTTTGGCCTTCTGCGAATAAAGTTTCAAAGGCCAAAGAACTTTTACCAGAACCAGAGGGGCCGCAAATAACAGTTGTCTTTCCCAATGGAATTTCAACATCGATATTTTTTAAATTATTCTGCTTAATGCCCCAGATTGAAATATTTTTATTTTCGCTCATTCATCCAAATCCTGCTTTAAAAAATCAGTCGTATCTTCTGTACGACTCTTAGCAGATGTGGGCTCTGTGCCTTCAATGAAAGCTTGTTGAATAACTCGTGTCGTAGCAGAGTTCGCTAACCTACCACTTTCAGCATCGATTTTCACGACTTTTACACCAGATGGCATTGGAAATGACATAGGTGGCAATTTTTCGTGTGCGTTCTTCATGAATTCTAACCAAATAGGCAAGGCGGCGCGACCACCGACTTCGCCTTTACCAATCGATTTTTCTTTGTCAAAACCAACCCAAACGCCTGTGGCGACCTGAGCTGTATATCCCATAAACCAAGCATCAACATATCCATTGGTAGTGCCGGTTTTTCCAGCCACTTCGCGTCCTAGCTGAGCCGCTCGTCCGCCAGTTCCATTTGGATCAGTAATCGTGCCTTTTAACATATCTGTGATGACATAGGCGACTTCGGGTCTAATTAATTGTTCGGGGTCATCAAAATAAAAGGGTGTTGATTCCGGAACTTCTAAATTTTCTTGAGCTGCCAAAAATTCTTTTCTGTTTTTTTCAAACTTTTCATCAAGCTCTTTGGTTTCGTTTAAAAAGCGTGCTTCCAAAGAAAGGTTTTCAAGTAATACTTTGCCATTCCGATCAGTGACTTTTTTAACTAAAATCGGGCGAGTGCGTTTTCCCTGGCGACCGAATTCGGAAAATACTTTGGTCATTTCATAAAGCGTGATCGAACTGGAACCTAAAACCAATGTAAAATCTGGATTCAGCTTTGAAAAAATACCTAGTCGCTGCGCAAACTGAGTCGCATAATCAACGCCAATGTCTTCGACGATTTTAACCGAAGGAATATTTAAAGATTTCACCAAAGCATTCCGCATCGTAATTTCACCGCTGTATTCGCGGCCGTGATTAGATGGCATCCAAATTTTGTCTTCGCCCTGGCCTTCATCGCTTCCGGCTTGTTTATACACAATCGGAGCATCAATAATTTTAGTCGACGGATTGTAATTTTTTTCCAAGGCAGCTGCATAAATTAAGGCCTTAAATGAAGAACCAGTTTGTCTGGCAGCTTGTAAGGCTCGATTGTATTCATTACGAGTAAAGCTATAGCCACCCACCATAGCCAAAACATCCTGAGTTTGCTGATCGATAGAAAGCAAAGATCCTTCCACCAAAGGCTCTTGATCTAACTCTAACTGTAAATATTGATCGGGAATAATTGACATCGGCAATGGCTTTTTAGTTTTGCTTTTTGCCCAGTTTAACTTTTCTGAAACGATTTTAACTTCGATAACATCGCCGACGGTGACGGCTGCCGATGGTTTTTTGATTTTTCCGTTTTCTGGTTTCACTTCGAAATTCACCTTACGTGCCCAGGTCATTGTTTCAAAATCAATCAAACCTTTGGTGTCTGGTAAATCAACAACGACATAGCCAATTTCGTCGTTTACTTCGGAGACGATTCCTTTATAAGTTTTACCAACATTTAAAAAAGTCGACAAATTTGTTTTCTTTTCATTTTTAGTTTCAATAATTTTACCTTTTTTAGAAACTATTTCGACTTCGGCGAAAGTTCCATCTGGTAAAATAGTTCGTTCAGGATTTGATTCCGAGATTAATTTCTTTTTTTCAGTTAATAAAAATTTTTCTCGTTCTTCGTCAGTTTTCAGCTGAATCGTGCTTCCGCGATATCCTTGGCGCTTATCCAGTTCTTTCAGACCATTGATCATCGATTGATTGGCCGCCTTTTGATTTTCGATATCTAAAGCTGCGACGATTTTCACACCTTGGTTTAAAATAACATCTTCACCCAATTGTTCGACCAGCAACTGTCGAATTGTTTCCATATAAAATGGAGCCTTTTGATCATATTCTTCTGGCAAATATACTTTTAAAGGTTCTTGAATATATTTTTCAGCTTCCTCATCGGTAATAAATTTATTGGCGGCCATTCGGCGTAACACATAAATTTGTCGTTCCTTGGCGCGTTGTGGATTTCTTGTCGGAGAAAAATCAGAAGGGGCTTTGGGTAATCCGGCCAGGATCGCGGCCTCGGCGATTGTTAATTTTTTACTTGGCTTTCTGAAATAACTTTGTGAAGCCATTTCAATACCATAAGCACTTTGACCAAAATAAATTTGATTCAAATAAAGATATAAAATATCTTCTTTGGTTAAATTTTTTTCCATTTGCAGCGCCAATAATATATCGCGAATTTTGCGACCGAAAGTACGTTCATTGGTCAGTAATAATGTTTTTGCTACTTGCTGAGTAATCGTGGATCCGCCTTGGACATTTTTACCAGCGCGCATATTTGCAATCGCTGCGCGAAATAAAGCTTGTGGATCAATTCCTTTGTGTTCAAAAAATTTATCATCTTCGGCTGCTAAAAAAGCCTTCACGACAATATCTGGAATTTCTTTATATGGAATCAACACACGTTTTTCGCGAAAGAATTCACCAATTTTTTTTCCATTACGATCATAAACTTGTGAAACTAATAAAGGTTTGTAGTCCTCAAGCTTAATAACTTCTGGCAAACTTTTCACGATGGATGAATAAACCAGATACAAACCAGTTACAGATAAAATAACAAGCGCGAACAAGCCAATAAATATTTTTTTCCAGATAGACAATTTCATAGTACTCAGAATAACAAATCCTTCATTTTCTGAGTACGAGTATAAATCGGGCTAGACGAAGGGCAAGTGAAAACTAGTTAGTACTTGCGCCTGTTTTGTTTGTTGAAAATCCGCCATCTTTTTCTGATGTTGTATACGGATTTTTCTTAGCGCAGAACGATGATTTATTTCTTTTTGTGTCGTCGGAACAACACTGATTAAAGGCGTTATTATAAGCAGATTCTTGCTTTTCAATAGCTGACTCAGCCTCTGAAAATGTATATTCAATGGATTCTGCATCTGCGATACCCATTTTCTGTGCTGTTTTCTTTGTATTGATTTCGTTCAACTCTTTTTGAAACTCTGCAATTTTAGCATTACTTGTTTGAACAGCTTCAGTAGTTGATCGCGTCAAATTGTCCGCTTTCTGTGTCATCTGTTCTAATTGCTTATTTGCGTTTGTATTCGCATTTTCTTTATCTTTATCATCCAAACTACCAATTTCTTGATATTCTTTTTGTTTCTGAGCCAATGCTTGGTTCGCTGAATTAATTTGTGCTGTGTATTCAGTAATATTGGATTCAACGTCTCTCAGTTTTGAAGCATTGTCATAATTTGATTTTTTAGTAGCAAGGCTGGCCTGTTCAAAGCAAGCTTCTTTGACTTTTTCTAATTTTTGTTTCAATTCAGCAGTACCTTTTGCACCTTTGGCTGAAAGTGTAAAATTAGCGCAAGTACTTTTTGGATCAACATTTTTGTTTTTGGTGTTGCTGATGTAACATGTTTTGGCTTGTTCAATCGCGGCATTACACTGAGTTGTAATTTTATCCTCTGCAAATTGAGTCATTTTTTGTGTATGTTCAAATTTAATAGCCTCGGCTTGTTCTTTGAATTTTACAATTTGATTGCTGAGTTTTCTGATACTGTTTGAGTTTTCAGAAATTTCTTTAGCAATTTGCGCGGCCTTTGCTTGTTTGTCTTTATCTAGTTTTGCAATTTCTTCTTTTAATTTTTCATCTACCTTTAAACGCTCGTTGGCTAAATCATCTGTTTTTTCGCGTAATTTGGCGTTTTCGTCATTAATCTTTTTCTTTTCGTCGGCAATTTTTTCTTTGATCCGAGCAATTTTATCTTCTAATTTTTCGGCATCCTGCTTGGCTTCTTTGCGATCTTCTTTAGATTGGTATTTAACACACGATGGTCCCATGCCTTCACCAGAATCAAAAGCAAATCCTGCCTGAGCTGCATCTGGATAGTTTTTCTGCATGTAAATGCTTGTCATGGTTTGCATCAGGGCTGTTGTGTCATTACCAGAACTTCCGCTCATGCCGCTTCTAATTTTTTTACGACAAGATTCAACGCGATCTTTACAGCTATTTTTAGACGACTTGCCAGTGCCTTCGAATTTCGAGCATGCATTTCCGGTCTTATCAAGAATATCGCTGTATTCCTTCATTGCTGTATTACATTTTTGCTCTTCCTCTTTTTTCTCTCGCTTCTCATCTTCTTTATTTTGAAGACATTCTAGCGCGCGTGAGCAATCAGCTTGAAAGTCCTCTTGGCCATCCTTATTAAAGAGCTGCTTACAGTTTGAATTTTTAGTAATAGTTTTTCCATCTACGACGGTATTACAATTTTGTGCGTTCACAATTTGTGGTATGGCTAAACTGACTACCATTAATACGACAGCTGTAAATAATTTGTTCGGTGAAAATGTTTTCATTTCGATTTCCCCCTTTTATAAGGATATGAAGCAAAAAAAAGACCAAAATTGTCACTTTAGTTCGAGATTCTAGTTTAAGAGATGTCTCAGAATGAGAAAACGAGATTCGGTAGAGTGTGTGACTAAGGACTAGAGTTCTTGTGATTGAGTGTCTGCAAAGCTGGACTAAGGTCAGCTGAATTTGACAAAAGTTGGGCTGATACCTTAGCCTGAAGTTGGGTTAAAAGATAACTGGAGGATCAAGGATGATTCCAAAAAATTTAGTACTTTTGTACGTTGTTTGCGTTTTGACTTTATTTATTGTGAATGCAGTTTTTGCTTAATAAATAGTTTAGTTTTTCAAAACATAAATATCAGCATAGTTACGGCCAAGCTCTTCCGAGTCCATGCCGTAGCCAACGACATAACGATCTTCGATCGTTTTGCCGATGTAGTCTGCGCGGATAGGTAATTCGCGACGTGCTGGTTTATCAAGTAATGTCACAATTTTCAAAGAGCTTGGGCGTGAAGCCAATAATCTGTCGCGCAAAAAGCTGAGTGTGCGAGCTGTATCGATCACTTCTTCGACGATGATCACGTCTTTGCCAGTGATATTGATGGAAATATCTTTGATCATTCTGATGGCGCCACCTTTTTCAGTAGCTGAAACAGATACGAAATCAATTTGTTGATGCAAATCAATTTTACGCATTAAATCGGCGGCAAAGTGAATCGATCCACGTAATGGACAGATGAAAATAACTTCGCGCCCTTCGTAATCGTTTTCAATTTGCTTAGCTAATTTAGAAACTAGTTTTTCGATTTCTTCTGATTTCAAAAAAATAGCCATGTCTTCTTTGATTTGTTTTGTTTTCATATCATTCCTAAAATTTTAAATACTTAAGTTAGTAATTCCTGTGGCTTGAGCCATTTTCAAATAGCGATGAGCTTCTTCGTTTCTGGGTTCAAGGCGTAGCACATTCTCCCATTGATCAACCGCTTCGGCAATCATGTTCGAGTTGTATAAAACTAAACCCAGCTTCAGTCGAGGTTGAATGAGCTTGTTGTTCATTTGCAACAAGACTTTGAGTTCGCGAATCGCTTTGTCTTTTTGTCCGGATTGAACAAAGCATTCAACAATCAACATAGCTACATCGATTTTGTTTTTTGTTAATGACTGCGCTTTTTGGTATTGTTCCAAAGCCGCATCGTAACGTTTGTATTGTAAATAAAGATCACCCAATTCAATGTGTTTCGAAGCGAATTTTTCTTCGATTTGATTATTAACGACAGGTGATTTCTTGCGATCAATAATTGACTGAGCATCCGCAAAAATTTTCTTAGCTTCGTCATAACGACCCAGATCATTTAAAATAATCGACAAACCCACAGCCGCGTCGCTGTAATGCGGATCGATTTCTAATGCTTTTTTAAAAGTTTTAATCGCTTTATTAAATTGCCCGCGATTGTAATAAATAGTTGCCAACATTTGATAAACTTCAGGATTGTTGGAATTTTGCAAACTGGGCTGCATCAGTAAAGGTTCAGCTTCCTTGTAATTACCATCAATAAAGGCTTCGCGGGCTTCGTCAAGTAATTGGCCAGAAAATGATTTCATAATTATAATCCTTCGCTGCGCGCTTTAGCGGCTTCATCAGATTGCGGATATTGTTTTTGTAACATTTGGACATGATACTTTTGTTTGCTGCTGTCTTCGATTTTTAAAGCTGAACGGGCAGCACCTAGATGGGCGCGTGGATCAAAGCCGATACCCGAAAACTTTTGCAAAGTACTTTCGTATCTTCTTAGAGCCGCTGAATATTTCTTTTGTTTAAAATAAAAATCAGCAATATAAAGTTCTTTTTCAGAAAGCATTTTAAAAGTTTCATCTTTTTTTTGCTTAGCTTCTAGGACGTACTGAGATTTCGGATAAGCACGAATCAATTCATCGAAATAGTAAATTGCATCGTTTCCTAAGGATAAATCACGATCATAGGTTTCTGGTAATTGACTGAAAAAGCTCATACCTATTCTGTAAACAACATAATCAATTTTCGGATGCTTTGGGTGCAAGTCTCGGAAATTCTGATAAGCCAATTGCGCTTCGGCAAAAGATTCACGTTTGTAATTCACATCAGCGATCGCTAGTTCGGCTTCAGTTGCTAATGAGTGATAAGGAAATTTATTTTTAACATCGGCATATTTATTTAAAGCCATTTCATAGCGTTCGGCTTGATCAAATTCTTGAGCATATTTGAAAGCGCCTTCAGCAGTTGAAAGGTTTTTTTCTTCGGAAGCGCAACCGCTGATCAAGCTTTGAAATGCGAACAGAAATGCCAGGCAAAATAATTTAAAAATTTGGCTCATAAAAGTCCCTGTCTTTTGATAACACAATAAAACCTTAGATTGATTATTATTGTCAATAAAAACAGCAACTTAAACAGATTTTTTACGGCCAATACAGTCGATTTAAAAGCTCTAAATCTTGTTTTTTGACCCATCCTGAAAAAGCGCCTGGATATTTTGTTTGCACATAGACTTGTTCGTTCACCACAGTGCTTTTAAGCACTTCGATAACAAGGCCTTGGCTGAGATCGGTTATAACAGCCTGGTTTTCACCAGGCAATGTCGTCAGTTGGACATTATTTGCTAAAATCAGAGCTTTCGTTTTGCTTTGATCCACCCATTTTAAAAAGCAAAAAATGACGGTAACTGTCGTAAAAAACAACAAAGAATAAAAGCTCCACTGCAGCTGGGGGCGCGCTTCTGAACCCGTTTCAAATTTTTTTTGTGAAATCAAAAAAGCAAAATATTTTTTGATCAAAAAGAATAATAAAACACCACTGCTGATCAATAATAAATCGATTGATAAAAATTTAAACCCAACAGAATTTAAATTTTCTTGCCAAGTGATTTCACGATTGAAATTGGGTTGTGTAACCCAATTTTTATGCTGTTCAAACAGCTTTTCAGCAGCGCTGTTGCGTGGGTTCAAAGCTAAAGATTTTTGATTATAAACAGCCGCCAAGGAATCTTGTTTTTGCTCGAGATAAATAAGGGACATATTATGACTCGCAGCCGATACTTGCTCTGCGTTGACGTTCGATCCTGTCAATTGACTAATGTCGAGTAGCTTTTTGTACTCAGTGAGCGCCTCGTCATACTTCTTTTGGTTCTGAAGTGCGAGTGCCTGGTTGAAAATTTGCTCGGGCTGCATAGTTTCTGTTGTTTGTGACATAGAGCCAAAGTCTATCTTATCTCGCCTTTTCTTGTCATCTGTATATGCAGCATTGTAAACTTAAGTCGTAACTGAAAACATTAACACATCGAAACAAAAAAATAGAGCAGAGGCTGGTTATGATCGGAAGTCTTTTAGAAAGTTTAAAAAATTCAACTCAAAAAACTGAACAAAACTTGGTGGGTCACAAAATTGAAAATGATATTGTGATCAAAGGTTTGATTCACGACTTGATCGACGAAGTCATGGTTTACAACAGTGAAATCCAAACGATTCGCCCTCCTCAGTCGGCTTTTGCAGCTGGTAATAAAAATAAAATTGATTTAACCGGAGCACTTCGCGGTCGTCCGTTGTACCACAATTACATTGGTACAGGTGCCGGCCGTGGACCTTATGTCGAGCTAGAGGATGGAAGCATCAAATTAGATTTAATTAACGGAATTGGTATTCACATTATGGGGCATTCACACCCACGTGTAATGAAGGCCGCTATTCGTGGCGCTTTGTCAGACGTTGTGATGCAGGGAAATTTACAGCCCAACAATGAATACTGGCAATTGTCACAAAAACTCGTACAAATTGCCGGTCGCAAAAGTCAAATCAAACACGCTTGGTTTGCAACTTGCGGAACGATGGCCAATGAAAACGCTTTGAAACTGGCTCGTCAAAAAAATTCTCCAGCAAAAATGATCATGGCAATGAAAAATGCTTTCGCGGGTCGTTCCACAATGATGGCTGAAGTGACAGACAATCCAGCCTATAAACAAGGCTTACCTGAATACAACGAAGTATTACGAATTCCGAATTATGACAAAAAAGATCCACAAAGCGCAGAAAAAGCTTTGCGCGTGATGAAAGAACACGCTGCTAAGTTTGAAAAAAATATTGCCACATTTGTTTTCGAACCGATGTTGGGTGAAGGCGGATTCAATCCGGTTCCTCGTGAATTTTATGTTCCGATGCTTGAATTTTGTAAACAAAACAAAATTGCAGTTTGGGCAGATGAAGTTCAAACATTTGCGCGTACGGGTGAATTTTTTGCTTTTGAAACTATGGATTTAGGACAGTACGTGGACATTGTCACTATTGCTAAAACAGTCCAATTAGGCGCCACTTTATACACAGAAGAATACAATCCCAAACCAGGTTTGATTGCTGGAACATTTTCGGGCTCGACATCATCAATGCTAGCTGGCTTAGAAATTTTAAATATCCTCGAAGAAGGATTTTTGGGTCCACAAGGTCGTATTAATGAAATTCATAAAAAATTTGTAGATGGACTCAATCATCTAAATCAAACAACTTGTAAGGGTTTGGTTTCTGATGCCGGCGGTATGGGTTTGATGATCGCTTTTACTCCTTTCGAAGGTAAAAAAGAGCAAGCAGAAGCTTTTATTAAAAAATTATTCACGAACGGATTGATCGCGTTCAGCTGCGGTAAAGATCCTGTACGTATTCGCTTTTTAGTTCCTGCAATTATTCAAGACCAAGATATTGCTTTAGCACTTGATATTATCGAGAAGACTGTTCTCGAAGGACTGTAGGTCTGATTGAGTTTTGATTTTGTTCAAGCCAGTCGAAAATTAATTTCGTTTGATTGTTCGCCTCAGCACACAAACGCTGAGGCCGTTCGTTTTTTACAGCAACTTGTTGCCCAATTGGGCCTCGTTTGCGAAGTTCAAACAGAAATTCAAGACGGCATTGAACAAGCCAATATCTTTGTTAGAACAAATTCATTCAAACCAGGTGATCAGGAATTTTTACTGCAAACGCATCTAGATACTCCGGATCCGGGTCCGTTCCAACATTGGCGCAAAAATTCATTTAACCCCTATGATGCGGTTATCGAAGACGGAAAAATTTATGGACTAGGTTCAGCTGAAGTCAAATTGGATTTCTTGTGCAAGCTGAAGGCTTTATATGAATACAAAGATTCGTCTTTTAAAAATTTGAAACCAGTTCTGGTTGGAACTTTTGGCGAAGAAACTGGAATGCAAGGTGCGCTTAAGTTAATTCGTAAAAACAAAATAAATCCTAAATTTGCTTTGATTGGCGAGCCGACCGATTTAAAAATTGTAAATGCCGCCAAAGGATTTGCAACGGTTGAAATTAAAATTCCAATTTCCTTAGAAGAACAAAAATATAAAAGCGAAAAATCAATTTCCGAATCACACACAACGCTGAGTAAAATTTTTTCCGGACGCTCGGCGCATTCTTCGACGCCCCATTTGGGCGATAGTGCTGCTTTGAAGTTATTTGATTTTGTAAAAAAAATGTCGGATTCGGCGGCTCTGGTCGAAGTCGATGCCGGCACTCGGATGAATACAATTCCGAATCAAGCGATGATTGAATACGATGAAAATGCAGGCCTTAATAATTCAGTGATTTCGGTTTTGAAAAAAATCATTTCTTATATGGAAGAGCTGCAAATTGAAATGAAATCTGTCGTTGACAGTGAATTCGAACCACAGCATTCAACACTCAGTGTGGGTTTGATTCGAACTCGACAAGACCATATTTTAATCGGCGGTTCCTGTCGAATTTTACCTGCAGTCACGCAGGATATTTATGAAAAATGGATGAGCCAGATTCATTCCTATTGTGCCACTTTGGGAGCCGAATTTAAATTATTGGATTACAAGCGTCCGTTTCGAACACAAGAAAAATCAATTTTTATCAGAGCCGCTCAGTCAGAGCTGAGCAAATTAGATTTAGATCCGAATTGTTCGACAATTCCTTCGACTAACGAGGCCAGCCTATTTTCCCGACTGGGAATAGAATGCATTTGTTTTGGAGCAGGACAACGTGAAGGTAATATTCACACATCGAACGAATCCGTAAAAATTGAGGATTTAGAAAAAAGTATTTTATTTTATAAAAAAATGATTGAGAGGTTTTGTTTATGAGTTTTATTATTCGTGCAGCGACATCGGATGACATTCCGCAACTGACGGATTTGGCAAAGCAATTCAATTTGTTAAATCTACCTGGTGACAAAAAAGTGATCACTGAAAAAGTCCTTCGCAGCGAAGCTTCTTTTTCAGGAGATTTGCCGAAAGAAAAATCAGAATATTTGTTTGTTCTTGAAGACACCGAAGAAAATTTGGTCATGGGCAGTTCATTGATTTTAGCCAAGCATGGAACTGACGAGGCTCCACACTGCTATTTTAAAATTTTAAAACGAGATCACTTCTCACAAGATTTGGGTGTGGGTTTTATTCACCAGGTTTTGCGCTTTCAGCTGGATACAGATGGTCCTACTGAAATTGGAGGTTTGTTAGTAGATAAATCATATCGTCGTCGTCCCGAAAGACTTGGAAAACAAATTTCGCTTAGCCGTTTTGTTTTTATGGGTTTGCATCCGGAACGCTTCGAAGATCGCGTTTTGTGTGAACTGACTCCGCCCTTAACGGAAGAAGGCCGAAGTGAATTCTGGGAAGCCTTGGGTCGTCGTTTCACGGGGTTGCCGTATCAGGAAGCGGACGCTTTGTCGCAAACAAACAAAGAATTCATTGAATCCCTTTTTCCAGAAGAAGACATTTATCTGAGCTTATTGGATTCAAAAGCGCGTTTGGTTTTAGGACGTGTGGGCGAGGCGACAAAGCCAGCTCAGCACTTGTTGGAAAGTATTGGTTTTGAATATTTGGATGAAGTGGATCCTTTCGACGGGGGACCTCATTACGGCGCTAAACGTGATCAAATTTTACCGATAAAAAATGGTCAAAAATTGCGAGTCACAGAATTTAATGATGCGATATTCAAAGCCCAAGGGTTGGTGGGATTTGGTTTAGATAACTTCAAAGCGACCTTAACAGCCTATGATGTTCGTGATGGACAAATCGCATTGCCTGCTAAAACTCGCGATTTACTGAAATTAGATTTAGATCAAGAAGTCTTTTTATCACCATTTGAATATGGGAAATCAAAGTAGGAATTATGGAATTAAAGAAAATAAATTTTTTAGGAGATTATATTAATGGGCGTTTTGTTGTGCCAGCTAAAGGTGACGGTCAATTTCAGGATGTCAGCCCTGGTGATTTATCCGATCAAATTATGACGGTGAAATACGATCTAGCTCATATTGATCAAGCCGTCGAAGCTGCATCCAAGGCCTATTTGCCGTGGGCACGTTTGGATTACGAAGTTCGTAAAGCCAAACTTTTAAAATTGAAGGATATTTTTGTTGCTTCTGAAAATCAAATGGCCGAAGCCATTGCTCGTGATACGGGGAAGGCTTTATGGGACGCTTTAACGGAAGCAAAAAATTTAGCCAATAAAATTGATATTACAATTAATGAATCCATGAAGCTCATCGCTGAACATCATATCCCCAACGCACTTCCTCAGGTAGAAGGTGTTTTACGTTATAAATCGCGTGGAGTGATGGCTGTGATTGGGCCATTTAATTTTCCGGCGCATTTACCCAATGGTCATATCATTCCAGCGTTGTTAACGGGAAACACAGTTGTTTTCAAGCCATCTGAGCAAACTCCGTTCGTGGCTCAGTTGTATTCAGAATTATTTCACCAAGCTGGATTTCCAGAAGGTGTATTTAATATGATTCATGGCGAGGGCGAAACGGGTCGTAAACTGGTGGGCCATGAAAAAGTGGATGGTATTTTATTTACGGGCTCTTATGAGGTCGGATTAAAAATCAAACAAGAGACTTTGAATCAGTATTGGAAAATATTGGCTTTAGAAATGGGCGGTAAAAACGCCACTGTTATTTGGGATGATGCAGATATTGAAAAAGCGGTCTATGAAACAATTGTAGGCGCCTATATGTCAGCCGGCCAACGTTGTTCAGGAACATCCAAAGTGATTGTACATGACAAAATTGCAGATCAATTTACAGATCGTTTTTATCAAGCAGCTAAAAAATTAACAATTAATCACTGGTCGAAAAATCCATTTATGGGTTCTTTGATCAATGGTGCTGCTGTAGAAAAATACATTCGCTTTCAAGAAATCGCGAATCGCGAAAATTGCGAAAGCCTGATGCGAGGGAAAGTTTTAGATCTAGATCATAAAGGTCATTACGTAACTCCAAGTATTCATTTGGTGAAAAAATTTGATACTCAATCGGTTTATCAAAAATCAGAAATTTTTGGTCCTAATGTCGCAATTTATAGATCCAGTGATTTTGATCATGCTTTGGAAAATGTCAATTCATCAGGATATGGTTTGTGTATGGCACTTTTCACTCAAAACACAGAACTTTATAACGAAGCGCTTTTGAAAGCACGCGTGGGTTTATTGAATTTAAATCGCACGACAAACGGTGCTAGCTCGAAATTGCCATTCGGTGGTATGGGAAAATCAGGAAACGATCGTCCTTCGGCCCACTTTGCAGTTCAATATTGTACAGTGCCACTAGCTTCTTTAGAGGATCCAAATCCATTAGATAAATCCAAGTTATTACCAGGAGTCAGTCTTGACTAAGAAAACGAAATCAATTTTTGGAATACTTTCAATTTTTGTTTTGTCAGTTGTTTTAACGCTGGCCTATTTTTCGTATCAGTTTTTAGCGGTTGGCCCATCCGATGACACTACAGAAGTTTTGTTTGATGTGATGCCAGGCCAATCGATGACGGTTGTTGCACAGAACTTACAAGAACGTCAGCTGATCAAAAATAGTTGGCTGTTTTTAAAATGGTCTCGTTTCAAAGGAATGAATTCAAAATTGAAAAAGGGCGAATATGCGCTGAACAAAGCGATGACGCCCACCGAAGTATTAAACGTGATTACTTCGGGCAAAAGTGTTTCCAGAAATTTGACCATTCCCGAAGGAAAAAATATTTTCGAAATTGCAGAAATTATTGAAAAAAATGGTTACGGCTCTAAAGAGGATTTTATTAAATTAGTGACTGACAAAGCATTTGTTCAACAAGAACTGAATGAAAACTTAGAATCCTTAGAAGGATATTTATTTCCAGATACATACAAGGTGACTAAGTTTGATACTCAAAAAGAAATCGTTCAACAAATGACAAATCATTTTTTGAAAGTATGGAATGAATTACAACCCGAAGTCCAAAAACTGAATTGGCCCCGACACAAATTAATGACTTTGGCCAGTATCGTCGAAAAAGAAACGGGAAGTGCTGCTGATCGAAATTTAGTTTCATCAGTATTTCATAATCGTTTGCGGATGAATATGCGATTGCAAACAGATCCGACGGTTCTTTACGGAAAAGCGCTGTTGATGGGATCTATGCCGAACAATATTACTAAGTTGGATTTGATGACTCCGAATAAATATAATACTTATACTATTCCGGGATTACCGCCGGGCCCGATCAGTAATCCTGGTCGCGATGCAATTCGTGCGACATTAAACCCAGCTGTCACAAAATATATTTATTTTGTCAGTCGAAATGATGGTACTACGGCGTTTTCAGAAACATTGGTGCAACACAATCAAGCTGTGCAAAAATATCAAATGAATTCAAAAAGTCGTGAAGGTAAATCTTGGCGCGATTTGAATAAAGGAAAATAATTCTTTATTCTTCTAAAAGCTGCGGCATAAACTGTTGCAGCTCTGCATTGTATTTGAATATATTTAATCTGGAATTTCCGTTTTTATCCACGGTCGGCATAACGATGTCTTGGAATCCGTCCTTGTCATAATCAATCAAAGCTAAATTTTCCGAATTCTCATTCATCATCAAAAAAGCTTCAGTATCGTCCAGGAACGAAAATTTTTGTTTTAATTTTTGCAATCCTGACAAATCTTTTTCGAAAACTTCCAGATCGATTCCAGATTCAGTTTGAACTTTGAAAATAACGTATTGACGATCAGGGAAAGAGGCCATTAATTTACCCACAATTTTTCGTGTCTCAGTCGTAGGCTGAAATATATTTCGCGCCGATATCATGGATGAAAAAACAGCGGCGACGACGATGACTGCCACAGAAGCAGTATAAATAAATATTTTGTTTGTTCGGTAATTCGCCGCTGTACTCATAGAATATAAGTTTGTTATAATTCTGATCATGGGTCAAATGTCTAAAGATCAATTTTATGAATTAGTTCAAGCGCGAAAATCCATTCGTCAATTCAAAGACGAACCTGTTCCAAAAGAATTGATTGAAAAAATATTTAATCAAGCGGCCTTTCATGCACCCTCAGGAAAAAACAGACAAAATTGGAAATTTTTTATCGTTCAAGGCGAAAAGCGAAAAGAATATTTAAAATACTCTCAAAAATCATGGTTTGGCATTAAAGATATTTTGGAAAAGCGATTAAAACCTTCGCTGTATGCTTTCACCGAAAGATTTTTTTATACTTTAGGAAATGCACCGGTCATCGTTTTTGCTTACAGCCACAATTCGCCCGATGAACGCTATCACACCAGTATTGGCAGCGTTTATATGGCCGTTCAAAATTTGAATTTAGCCTGCCAAATTGAAGGTTTAGGTTGTTGTACTATGGGGGCTCCTCTTGAAATTAAACAAGAAGTGGACCAATTTTTAGGGGTGACTGAATTACCAGAATACAAGGCCGGCGAACTAGAATTGCTTTGTGCGGTGGTGATTGGTTATCCGGATCATCAACCCCCAAAACCGCCTCGGCAAACCGAGGGGCGTTTAGTGTGGCTGGACTAAAAAATCAGATAGAAAATTTACATTTTTGAAATGGGTTATTTAGTTCGCAAGCAAATCCGGCTATAACTTGTTTTGTGTTTAAAGCGTTATCAATTTTGTTTATTTACTTTTATACTTCGACAGGATTCTCATCTGTCTGTGCAGAGGCCGTTGGCAGCTGTGATTTTTATCAATGTCTTGAATCGGTAAATCCCTGTGGCGATCAAGGGTACGCTGTGCATTTTGGATATAAATTCTGTACAAAAAGCGAAAATCAACTTTTATCTAAAATGCCAGATGATCAAGGTCGCCGTTGGGTTTTGGATACAATGAAATGTTTACAACAGGCGCTTTCAGACCAGCTGGATCCATCTGAAATTACATGTCAAAAAATCAAAAAAACAGGCTATGCGACTCATTTGGAGTGTTATATTCAATCTGGATATTGTGAATTGCCTGGCCAAGACAAAAAAGAGATTATCAAATTACTTAAATTTCAGCTTTT
>DALYIB010000001.1:0-58138 GCA_031970595.1 Pseudobdellovibrio sp. | reverse complement strand
TCAAGAAAAAACGTCGTCATAGCTACAGAAAATTTGGAACACACAAACAAAGCTTTACTGAAGTTTTTGTTAAATCAATCACTTCACCAGATGGTCAAACGGCGACTACTGATGCAAAACCAGTTGTTAAAGACATGGCTGCATTAAGAAAAGCACGCGTTGAACAAAAAGTTGCTGATTCTCGCGCACGCGCAGAAGCAGCAGTAGGCAAATCTTCTGAAAAAGCAGCTGCTCCAGCTCCAAAAGCTAAAAAAGCCGCTCCAAAGAAGAAAGCAACTGTAAAAAAAGCAGCAGCTAAAAAAGCCCCTTCTAAGCGTTCAGCTAAAACAGCTGCAAAAAAAACGGCTAAGAAGACAACTGCAAAGAAAAAGTAATTTAGATAAGTAATTATTAATATTAAACAATTTTTAAAGAAACGGAGTTAAATCATGGCAAGTAAAAAAGCCGGTGGTAGTACGAAGAACGGCCGGGACTCACAGTCGAAGCGCTTAGGTGTAAAAAGATTTGGTGGACAATTAGTTAAAGCTGGAACGATTATCGTTCGTCAGCGTGGAACTCAGTTCAAAACTGGAAACAATGTTAAAATCGGTCGTGATCACACGATCTATTCTATCATTGAAGGTTTGGTTAAATTTGAAAGAGTTTCAAAAGAGAAATTTAAAGTTAGCGTTTACCCAAAAGTAGCGTAATAACTAGACTTAAATATATTAAGTAGATGAGGGGAGCTTTTAACAAAGCTCCCTTTGTTTTGTGTGCATGTGGTCTTTTAAAATTCAAAGAAGTTTTTATGAAGTTTGTTGATGAAGTTAAAATTACTATTTCCTCTGGTCGCGGCGGTCCGGGTGCTGTGACGTTTCGTCGTGAAGCCTATGCTCCACGAGGTGGACCCGATGGCGGTGATGGCGGTAAGGGCGGAAATGTTATTTTCAAAACTTCACGACACATTAATTCCCTAGTCGACTTTAAAACTTTCAAAAAATATGCTGCTCAGAACGGACAGGCGGGCATGGCCGTTAACTGTGCCGGAGCCGATGGCGAAAACCTTACTCTTGTTGTTCCAGAAGGAACAATTATCCGCGACGCCGAAACAAACGAAGTTTTGCATGATCTTACTCAGGTGGATGAATTAACTATTTTAAATGGTGGCCGCGGTGGTAAGGGTAATGCCTTTTTTAAAACCAGCGTGAATCAGGCACCTGAATATGCCCAGCCCGGCGAAGACGGAGAATCCAGAGAGATTATCCTTGAGCTAAAGCTTATTGCAGATGTCGGTATTATTGGTTTTCCTAATGCCGGTAAATCAACTTTGATTTCTCGTATCTCTGCAGCTAAACCAAAAATTGCAGATTATCCCTTTACGACTTTAACTCCACAATTGGGAGTCGTTAAGGTCGGCGATTACAGCAGCTTTGTGGTTGCTGATATTCCGGGTCTTATTAAGGGAGCGCACCAAGGTGTTGGTTTAGGGATTCAATTTTTAAAACATATCGAACGGACATCTTTATTTATTCATTTAGTAGACGTTTCTGGAATGAGCGGCCGCGATCCGTTACAGGATTTCGACGACATTAACTATGAAATTCAACAATACGACGAAATGAACAAAGAAAAAGACGGTTTTTTCCCGCTTGCTTCACGCGAACAAATTGTTGTTCTAAACAAAATCGATTTGTTACCGAAAGAACAGCTTGAAAAAATCAAACAAAATTTCAAAAAGAAAACGGGCCTAGAACCACACGCCATTTCTGGTGTCACTGGAAAAAATACGCAAGAGCTTTTAAAGTTTGTTGCGGATAAAATATTAAAATCAAAAGGTTTACTCGAAGAATCTTATTAAGGATCTGAATATGAAAATAGGAATTTTTGGCGGCAGTTTTAATCCGCCTCACAATGGACACGTTAACAGTATTACAACCGTTCAAAAAAAGATGGGCTTTGATAAAATTCATATCATCCCAAACTTTCAAAACCCAATTAAGATTCAAACTGAGGCTCCGGGGCCCGAGCACCGAATTGAAATGGCGCGATTGGCTTTTTCTACATATGGATCTGCATTTTATGTGGATGACACCGAGCTTAAGCGCGGTGGTAAAAGCTATACGATTGATACAATTCAATCACTCAGAAAAGAATATGCCGCCAAAGATTTATATTTAATTATTGGTGCAGATAATTTCGAAACATTTTCCGAATGGAAAGACTATAAAAAGATTCTTGAAGAAGTGAATTTGGTGGTAACGACTCGTCCAGGCTATCAAATACATGAATCCGAAAATGAATGGCCTGATTATTTAAATGGCCTTGTTGCGGAAAGTGATTTTGGTACGCTTGAATTAACAACAGGTCGCTCTGTTGAGTTTATCACTTTAGAAGACTTGGACATTTCTTCTTCAGAGCTTCGCAAAAAATTACGCGTTGGTCGTCCAGTAGAAAAATATTTACCACTAGCTGTTGAACGTTATATCAAAGACAATAAATTATATCGCTCTACGAACGAAAAGATTACTGACTACAAAAAATTCACTGAATTTTGCGCACAAGTTTTGTTCGACAAAAAAGGAATTGCTGTTCGTGGTTTTGACTTGCAAAAACTAGCAACAACAACAGATTTCACATTGATTGCTTCTGGTACAAGTACTCGTCACTCAGCCTCGATGGCCGAAAATTTAGTGATGGCTGTCAAAGAAGAATTCAATGTGCTTCCACAGGGCGTAGAAGGTGTTGATGAAGGTCGCTGGGTGGTTGTGGATTACGGTGCACTGATTGTCCATGTGTTCTATGATTTTGTTCGTCAAGAATACAAAATGGAAGACATCTGGAAAGATGGCGTTGAAATTCCATTGAAAGATCAAAAAATCTAAAATTTTGAACTTCTGTGAAAAGCATCCTTATTGATTTCAAGACAGCAAAAGAGCCTTGGTTCGAAGAACTGCAGGCTCTTTATGTCAAAAAAATTAATCCCTTTTGGACGTTTGAAGTCCAATCCTTAAAAACGCTTAAACAAGAGCGCCAAGACAAAGAAGCTAAAAAAAAATTCGAAGAAACAGAGCTGTTAAAAAAACTAACCTCGGATGATTACATTATTCTTTTTGACGAAAAGGGTAAAGATTTGGATAGCCTGCAGTTTTCTGTGGCTTTGGAAAAGTCCACTTTGTCCGGAAAAAAGCGTGTCGTTTTTTTAATTGGTGGGGCATATGGCGTTTCAGATCACATATTTCAAAAAGCTCACCTTAAAGTCAGTCTTTCAAAAATGGTTTTAAATCACTTGGTTGCTGAGGCTGTCGTGCTTGAGCAAATCTATCGCGGTTTGACGATTCTAAACCGAATTCCGTACCACAATATCTAAATCCATTTCTTGTTGTTGTGCCTTATTCTTTTATTCTCGGTTCAGATTTTGATCTATACGGGGCATGGACCTCATTGATCATATTTGCTTGGAAATAACATGTCCTTTTTGTATCGGCTGTCATTCTTTTATCAAACACAAATATTTATTTTGTCAGTCTTGCTATGATCGACTGATCGCGGACCGATCGCGATTGATTCAATTGAATCAGTTCAAACAATTCCCGGTGTATTCGTTCATCGAATGGAAGCGCTTTGAAAGCGACATGTTGTCTGAACTGATCTATCATTTAAAAAGGTTTAGCAGTCAGAAAATTTGGCAAGATCTGACGAAAGAAATTTTAAAAGAATTAGAACCTCATCTTAGCAAAAACAAACAGCTGATTTTTATACCTGTTCCTGGGCGCTCTACCTCGTACCATACACATTTTTTTGCCAAATCGCTGGCGGAACAAATGAGTGGTCAAGTTTTATTGAATGCGCTGATTCATTTTAATGGCGAACAGCAAAAGCAATTGAATCGCAAGCAGCGATTCAATATTTGTTTATCTTGGAATGAAGATTTTACACAGCGAGTCCCAAAGGGCGCCGTTGTAATCATAGTAGATGATATTATAACAACAGGTGCAACGATGCAGGCGGCGAGCAGTATTGTTCATAAGCAATTAGTTCAACTTGGGAACAGATCTTGTACGATTGTAGGACTGAGTTTGTTTTATAGAACATAAACTGAATATTTATAATCCGATAGGTTGTTGTTTTCACTGAACTTATGGTAAAACACCCCCATGTTAAAATTTTCTGTTTTTAGTCGCAAACTATATCTAGTGCTGTTGTTGGTTTTTACTAATTCAATTTGTATGGCCGCAGAAACTTTTAGTGTGGATAAGGTCCTGGAAAAGTACTCGAGTGTGGCGGGAATCAAAGCCGAATTTCAAAAAACTGATTCTAAAAAGACGCTTGGATTAAATCAAACCGCTGCAGGCACACTGAATTATTCAGCCGGTAAAATAAATATAGTCATTCAAAGCGACAGAAAATCTGAGATTATTTTTAATGGAAAAAAACTATGGATTATTGATTATCCAGATTTAGATTTTGATCCTAAAGGAAAACGTAAGGTGACGGAAATGTCAGATCACAAGCCGGCATTAGCTCAACAGTTGGTTAATTTATTCAAATCTCCCGATCAGTTTAAGCAAAACTTTAAGGTCATTAATAAAAAAGACGAAGGCAAGTTTTATACTGTTGAATACAATTCAAAAGATAAATCGATCAAAAATTTTAAAATTCAATTTAATACATTCAAAAACTTGATTAATACGATTTCTTTTACAGATGATGTTCAAACGGAAACGACGATTGAGTTCAAGAAAACAGAATTTTTGAAAAAAGCTCCAGCGGGCATATTCGAATACAAAAGAAACAAAAATGACGAGGTCATGTAATGAAAACTCAAGAAACACAGACAAAAAAGAAAGTTCACTTTATCAGCCTGGGTTGTCCTAAAAATCTTGTTGATAGCGAAATTATGGCCGGCACTTTAATGAAAGACGGTTACGAAGTGGTCGGCGATGCAGAGGGCGCAGACACAGTCATCGTGAACACGTGCGGATTTATCGAAGACTCTAAAACAGAATCTATTCAGCGAATCCTTGATATGTCGACTTTAAAAGAACAGGGAAAAATCAACAAAGTTGTCGTCGCGGGGTGCTTAACTCAGCGCTATAAAGACGAATTGGTCGAAGGATTGCCCGAGGCAGATTTGTTTGTCGGATCTGGAGAGTTTCAAAATATTTCTAAAATTTTGAAAAATCACGACCAAGGTGACACTAAAAAAACATTTTTTAATTTGCCAACGTACTTGCAAGAAGAAAGCACTCCACGTGTGAATTCACAGCCGGGCCACCGCGCCTATTTAAAAATTTCTGAGGGCTGTATGAAGCGTTGTGCTTTTTGTGCGATTCCACTGATCCGTGGAAATTTACAATCAAGAACAATTCCAAACATTGTGAACGAAGCTAAGCTTTTAGCTGCTGGCGGCGTTAAAGAACTTATTATCATTAGTCATGATTTTACAGATTATGGTTGGGACTTGCGCCGTAAAGATCCTGCGGCCAAAGAATCGCCTGTTGAATTGCTTCGCGAGCTAGCCAAGGTCGACGGGATCGAATGGATTCGTTTGTTGTATCTATATCCAGATGGAATCACAGATGAAATGATCGATTTGATTAAGAACAATAAAAAATTTGTGAAGTACTTTGATATGCCATTACAACATATCAACAATAATGTTCTTAAAAATATGAACCGAAAAATGACTCGTGCAGAAATTGAAGAAGCCCTTAATAAAATTCGCACGAACATTCCAGATGCTGTGATTCGAACTCAGTTCATTGTGGGCTTCCCAGGTGAAACTCAGGAAAATTTCGAAGAACTTTTAAAATTCATAGCTGAACAAAAGTTTGATCGCGTTGGTTGTTTTCAGTATTCACCCGAGGAAAATACTCCGGGTGGAAAAATGTCAGAGCAAGTTGACGAAGAAACAAAACAAGCCCGATTTGATGCAGTTATGCAAATTCAACAAAATATTTCGCGTGAAAAACACAAAGCCTTTATTGGCAAAACAGTTGAAGTTATGGTCGAAGGTTACAGCGAGGAAACTGAATTGCTATTACAGGGCCGCACGTCGCAGCAGGCGCCTGATATTGACGGAATCGTTTTGATTAATGATGGTCAGGCCAAAACCGGCGATTTAGTGAAGGTGTTAATTACAGACAGTATGGAATATGATTTGATTGGGGAAATCGTTGAGCCTGTATAAAAATTTATTCGTCCTTGAAAGCACGAGCTACGCTCAAGCGCTGAGTTTATTGAATCAGTGCTCGTTTTTATTAGAAGAAAATATTTTTGAAATTTCACCAACTCCTGCGGGCGCCGTTCTTATTTTGAACTTGAGCAATCAAGATCATTTTCCTTTTTTGCAAAGTCAGGCAGAGCAACTTAAGGACGTTCGGTTTCAAATATTTACCGATGTCCCCGAAAAAGTGGTCAAAGCTTATCTCAGTCAAACTGAAATTATGCCACTAGAGCACTTAGCGTGCTATGAAACAAACAGTGTTGTTGCGGCCTTTCAATTTGCTGTCACGATTGTTAACCAGGGTTTTGATATTTATGATTTTCGTTTTTTACGTGCATCGACTCATAAATGTCTGGTTTTTTCGAATGCAACAGATTCTAAAATTTCAGAGCAAAATCATATTTTATTAAATGTGAATCCTTTGGTAAAAGGATTATTTTCAAATTAGTTTCTTTTGCAGTTTTGAATTTCAGTTAAAAACTGATTGGCAAATTTCGATTTGCCATCGTTTAAATCTTTAAAGGCTTTTTTGAAGCCATCTAAATCCTTGGGATTAAGTCTGCACGCAGCCTTATAACTTTCTAATGATTCTGCATATTTTTTTTCAGCAAAATATGACTGTGCGATACCTAGATGGGCTCGATAAGATTTGGAATCGGCATCTAATGCCTGCTTGAAGAAGTCGAGAGCATCTGCATTTTTTTTATCAATTTGCTTAAGCTCGCCCAAACAGCTGTATGCAAATTCGCTGGGCTGTATTTTTAAAGAGGCCTTAAATTGCTCGGTGGCCTTATCAAAAAGCTCTTGTTCCCGATATGAAATTCCAAGATAAATGGGAATTAAATAATCCTGAGGATGCTTTTGAAGAGCCTTGAAACACTGTGTTTCGGCATCACGATGTAATGAATCTAACATGTAATTTTCGCAAAGTTCTTTGGACAAATCGAGCTTGGGATTTTCTTTGGCCAAATCGTTATAGATATCTCTGGCTTCAGAATAACTTTCACGCGCCTTATGGACCTCGGCCAGCTTTAATAGTGCACGAGTCGATTTGCTGTGATCTTTGAGATACTTTTCAAGAGTTGAAACGGCAGCGGGGTAATTTTTTTTAAAAAGTTCAACATCAGCATTGACCAATACCAGATCCTCATCATTGAGAGCCTCTTTGTGTTTGGCGTACTTAGCATCAAACTCTTTATAGTTTTTTTGAATAAGAAATTCTTTTAAATAAGCCATTACAACTGTCGAGTTCGTAGCATTTTCTTTGAGTTTGCTTTCAAGCAGCTGAAGTCTTTTTTTGCTGACATCCGAACTCATATAAATCTCGGCATGTTTTTCTTGCCTGCAAATAGACATGAATTGGGAATATTTGGCGGCTCCTTGCTGTTGCTGTTGTTGCGGGTTGTTTGTTACCGCTCCAAAAGGGAAGGCATTAGACAATGAAGAGGCACTGCTTTGTGCAATAGCGGAAACTTGTATCAAACTGATACAGGCAAGGGCCAGAATATTAAAAATAGTCGAATATCTGTTTATCATAATCATACGGAATTTCATCAATTGTACCGATAAATAAAATAGTGAAACAAGGCCAGAATTTACTGATTTTTAGTACAAAAAGAACTTTACGCAATCAAGCCGGTCAGGCCGTGATTGAGTATGTTCTTTTATTAGTAGTGATGGTGGCGCTATTACTAGCAGCGAAAGGATTGTTTGCTGGAGCGAATCAGTTTATTTCGTCCTATATCGGTGATTACTTTATTTGTTTAATGGATTATGGAGAGTTACCGAAGCTCAGTTATGCTTCTGCTGCAGACACCTCGAATTGTAAGGCCCAATTTTCTATAACAAAAGGCGCTTCCTTAACCACGGGCGGCAATTCTTCTTCAGGAAGCAGTTCAAGCTCTCAGGCTTCCAATCGAAAAGATAATTCAAAATCGGGTAGTGGGTCGGGATCGGGCAGTGGATCCGATTCTAAAAACGCGGATGCAGCTAAAAAATCAGGCGATAAAGGCTCGGACAGCGACGGTCGGTCGGGTGTTTCTGGGGCCGGGGCTAACGCATCGAGCCCCTATGCGAACGGAACAATTTCTCGTGGCCGTAGTATTGGTTTGGGCGATGGAGCCACGTCAGGCAGTGACAAGGTCAAGCTGATCGAAGAAGAAGACGGTGCTGGGAATGGCAGAGGCTATGGGCGTGACCGTGGAGGCAGCCGTACGGTGCGATATCAATACCGGAACAGATACAAAGCTGTCGCTGGTGAATACTATGATGAGCTTGAGAAAAAAGAAGACCGGAAAAAACCCCGCAAGGCCGAGGCTCGCAAAATTGCTCAGGCCACCGAAGAAGGAATGCGTCCGGGTCCGCGACGAGGAACCGTCACGCCACCACCGACTAAAGATATAGGACAAATCGAAGACAAGTCGGACGGGTTTGCTTTTGGTTATATTTTGAAGTGGTTGCTGATCGCGGGAATGGTGATCGCTATTCTGATTTTCTTTGGTGGACAAGTTCTGAACTACTCGAATTCAGATAGCTAGCCTATTTCGAAGTCACTATTTCTAATTTTTACAGCCTAGACGCCTTGCGCGAAGTATAAGTTATTCAAAATGAAAAATCATGATTGAAACTTTGAATAAGTTGTCCAATAAACAACACATTAAAAAACGGAGTCACTCTTGATCGAGATCGTTCGTCATAACACATTGCGAGTTTACAGCTTGGGTCAAGCTCAGGACATCCTGCAATTGGTGTACAGAATGACTGAGGACGCAAGTAAACAAGCCAAATACTTGATGGGTTGTTTAGAAGCCCTGCCGGATAAAAAAAGCGAACGAGCTCAGGAATATCAAGAACAGATCAATGTAATTATTACCCGTTGGCAGAACAAAATTGAACGATTAGGTGCAAAGCCTAAGGGCCTTTGGTTAGTCGATTTTGACAACGGACAAGGCTTTTTTTGTTGGAAATTCCCAGAAACGCAAATTTCTTTTCATCATGGCTACCAAGATGGCTTTACAGGTCGTAAGATGATTAGCCAGAAGGAAATTTTGCATTATGAGAATAGCCCTCAGCCAAATCAATAGTCGCCTAGCAGACTTTCAATATAACCAGGATAAAATTATCTCGGAGATCCATCAGCTGTTTGAAAAAAAAGCTGAACTGATCATTTTTCCAGAAGCCAGCTTGTTTGGATATCATCCTTTTGATCTTTTAGAGCGCCAACAATTAGTGATTCAACAAGAAAAAGCGTTGAAGAAATTAACTCAAAACATTCCTAAAGACTGTTACGTGTTGATTGGCGGTTTTGAGCTGAATAAAAACTCAAAAGGTCGACCGTATTTTAATTCGGCTTTTCTTTGTACAAAAAATAAAATATTGAAACGATTTCAGAAAGAGCTTTTGCCAACGGGCGATGTATTCGATGAAGCTCGTTTTATTGAAAAAGGAACTGTCAAAAATAATTTTTTTAAAATTAAAGGCAAAAAATTTTTTGTAACGATATGCGAAGATATTTGGGCCTGGGGAAAATCGGCCAAAATTAAATCTGAGTATATTGAAAATCCTCTTAAAAAAGTTAAAAAGCAAAAGATTGATTTGGTCATTAACATGAGTGCATCCCCATTTTATTTGAACAAAATGGAACAGCGTCAATTTGTTGTTGAAAAAACGGCACAATATTTCAAGGCACCCACTTTATATGTGAATCTGGTCGGCGCCCAAGATGAAATTGTTTACGATGGCCGAAGCTTCTTAGTCGATAAGCGCGGAAAGACAGTTTTAAGCTTATTACCATTCGAAGAAGACCATAATTTATTTGATATTGAAACGCTCGAGCCTTGGACTAAACGCAAACCTGTCCGCTTGACAGCGGCAGAGTTGACTCGAAAAGCCTTGGTGTTAGGAATTAAAGATTTTGTGGCTAAAACAGGTCTTAAAAAAATTCATTTAGGATTATCCGGTGGTATTGATTCTGCGCTAGTAGCTTGTTTGGCTGCCGATGCCGTGGGACCACAAAATGTGGAACTGTTTGCTCTACCGACACTTTTTAATTTACCAGAAAGCTTTTCCTCTGCGGAACAATTGGCAAAAAACATTGGCTGTCGTCTGAATGTGATTTCGATTCAACCCATTTTTGAAAATATAAAATCCATTATTGATGAAAAAATGCAGATCAGTCAGTTCGGATTAGTTCATGAAAATTTGCAATCGCGAATTCGGGGCTTGGTGTTGATGGCTTATTCCAACCAATCCGGCAGTTTATTATTAACGACAGGCAACAAAGCTGAATATGCCTGCGGTTATGCGACATTATATGGAGACATGTGTGGTGGTTTGGCGCCGATTGGAGACTTAACAAAAAGACAAGTTTATGAATTGTGTCGAGTCTACAACAAAGATCATGAGGTTATTCCTGAGTTTATTATGACTCGGCCGCCGTCAGCCGAGTTGCGTCCCAATCAAAAGGACCAGGATTCTTTACCTGAGTACGACATTCTGGATAAAGCCGTAGAAAATATTGTACAAAACAAGAAACCGCTTCGATCGAATACAGACAAGTGGTTGTTTGCGCAGTTGATGAAGACGGAATTTAAAAGATGGCAAGCTCCGCCGATTTTAAAAATCACAGAACATTCATTTGGACGCGGGCGACGTTATCCGATCGCCCATTCAGCCAAAGAATAAATTAAATCTAGATGAAAAAGCCCATTTGTTTGGGCTGGCGTTCAATTTGCGGAAATCTGAGTTCAGCCTTCCCAGTCAAAGAGACTAAATTTTCAATTTGGGGAGGTTTGCCACCCACAGAAATGCGCTTCACCATTTCAACGAATAATTTTCCACAATAAGTGGCATCTTCTTCGGCGCGGTGAAAATCTGTCGTTGGAATTTTTAAATGTTGAACAAGAGTTCCTAATTTATAATTGGGCATTCCTGGAAAAACTTTGCGAGAGATGGCCAGAGTATCAAGAACCAAACCCTTTGGCGCAATGGATTCATGCTTTTTTACGTCTGCGATTAAAAACTGCGAGTCAAAGGGAGCATTATGGGCAACCATAATGTCATCACCGCAAAACTCAGCAAAAGAAGCCAACAAATCTTCAATTTTTGGCTTTCCTTTAACCATGTCATCGGTAATACCATTTACGGCAGAGGCTCCAGCGGGAATGGGTCTGCGAGGATCAACAAGAGTTGAAAAAACAGCCTCAACCTCACCATTAATAAATCGGACAGCTCCGATTTCAACGATTTGATCGACGCCAGGGACTGTTCCAGTAGTTTCTAAGTCAAAAGCTATGAATCTCATATTATTTTTGATACATACTTATTATGACAGTTTCAACAAAAACACTGACCATTATCACTGTTGATCAACGATCTGACTCGCAGAGCCAAGCACAGCTTAATTTTAACACACCCGCCACGGTTTTGGATCTGCTGAACGCTAACAATATTAGCATATTTCAAGAGTGTGGCGGACATGGAACGTGCACGACATGTCAGTTCAAAATCAGAGATAATAATGAAAATTTTTCCGAGCGCAGTGATATTGAATCTGAGCGAGCGATGGAAAGAGGTTTTTTGATTACGGAGCGGCTGGCGTGTCAAACCATCTTGAATGGGTCAGCCACTATTGAAATAAAAGCTATCCAGCAAGAAGACTAGGGCTCAACGTAAAAGTTGTTTGTATAAATCCAACTGAGCCATTTGACGGCGTCTGGCAAAGGCAATCGAGGACTGAGCCTGACTTGCAAACGGTAAGTGCCGGGGCCATTCAACAAAAAAGAACCCGAGCTGGTATTTAAGTGGTCGTAGCGAACCCCATTTTTAAATACAACGACTTCAAAAAAAACGTTCGGTTCAGACGGTAATTTGTAAAACAATTTTAAATCTTTTTTAAAATGAATTGTTCCACCCATCAAAGTGCGCGATCCGTCTTTGGCAATCAAGTAGGACTCAAATCCAGTCGGCTCACCGAGTTCGTCAAAAGAAATATAAAACTGTCCGTTGCGAAGCGCTTCGATCACAGAAATACGATCCTTTTTGATGTCTCCTGTTAATTCGGAATTCAGCAATAAATGTTGAGAGCCTACGCTGAAGTTTCGTTCATAGGATGGAAATTTCATAATCAAATTTGTAATAGGTATCGCTCGAGCTGAGGCTTCGCTTCCCATATACATGACAAATTTCTTTCTTTGAGAAATTTGGTCAAAAATATTGAGCTCATCAGTAGGTTCAATATAAAGTCGAATCAATGATAAACGTGGATTAAACGGATAAAAAATCAAACTCCATATAGTTGAGAACTTTGATTTTTTCCAAGCCGATTGAGTAATGTTCTTAAGATTAAAAACTTCCATTCCAGAAAAATCTGATTTTTCTAAAACTTGAATATCGTAATTAGATTTCAGAGGGTGTGCGGCGTATCTAAGCTGGTTGGTGCCATTTTCAGACGAATATTGAATCGTTCGCAGATCGTCTGTAATCATTTTTTCAGCAAATATCAATCCGATGCGATTGTCATAGCGGTCTGATTGAATTTTCTGAGGCATATTTATATCCGTGAAAATGACAAAATTCTGCTTTGTCTTGGCGGCCTCTTGTGCGATTGACTCATATGTTCCAGAACCTAATGAAAATTTAGAGTGAATGTTGGCCGATACTCGATAGTCATAAAACTGATTCACAGAATTGACTTTGACAGTCGAAGGCATTTCAAAAAGCTGAAATTCGAATGTAGACAAATAAAAACTATATATCAGAAAAAAAATGATGAGTGCTGCTAAGAAACTAAAAACTCTATTCATGTGAGACTCGATATAATTTCATTTTATATTCAGTTAAAGACTGTAATTCCACGACGCGATTTTGTTCTTTGATCCAATCAGGCCAATCCGTAGTATCATATTTAAGAACTAGAAATGATTGAGGCACAGACGATTTTTTTGCTAAATCATCATAAAAATCAAAGCGTGTTAATCCTGGCAGTTTTCTGATTTCTTGTTTTGTCAGATAACTTAAGAGTGATGACATCTGATAAGTTGGACCAAACAAACGTAAATTCGAGTTGGTAGCTAATTGAGGTTGTATTTGCTGATAAATTTCTTCAGCGCTCCAGCTTTGAGGTAATGACTTTAGCTTGCTTTGGCCAAAAGCTGTTGCGAGTCCAATAAAAATCAAAGCCCATAAAAAAATCCAATAACGAATTGCATTTCTATGCGTAGAAGTTTTGCCGGGCTCGGATTGAATCATCCCCAAATAATGAGAGGCAATTGGCCAATTGGCTTCAACCGGCGCGCGAATCGCACTGATACAAAAAAAACTCCAATTGATAGTCGCAGCCGCAGGGAAGAGCTGTTTTTTAAATGACTTAAAGATATTTAAAAACAAAAAAGGATTAAACAAAAGAATTTGAGCAACAATATATGTGAGCAGCCAATAGGGATTAAAACCTTTTGTGTCAAAACCATGTTTAAGCTGGAATTGAAATGACGCCCAATCATTTTGATAATTCCATATTAAAACAGGCATTGTTAAAACCAAGCCGAATAGAATAGTTACAACCAGCTTTCGAATCTGGATTTGTGATATTTTGCCTGTGATGTAAAGTGAAATTAAAATGATAATGGGGAAAAGCGCTGCATGATATTTCGAGCAAAATCCCAACCCAAGACAAGCCCCCAATGCAGCATAGTAAAAAGCTTTTTGAGTTTGTAATATTTTAACTACGAAATAAAAACTGAGTGCCCAGAAAAACAAAAAAGGAACGTCGGGCGTTGCTAAAATGCCTCCAATACCAATTAGCGGATTCAAATGCGCATGAAGGACAAACAGTTGTTGTTGTTTTTGATTTGCGTGAAGATTTTCTAAAGTTTTTAATCCGATCCAAACAGTCAAACTACTGAGGAGTGCAAAAGGCCATCTTAAATTCAAGGCCAGATTCGGTAAAGTCAGCCACTGACTGATATGTGTTAATACGCCAACTCCCGCAGGATGGTCAAAATAACTCAGTTGAAGGTTTTGGCCCCAGAGCCAATAATACGTTTCATCGCCAACCAGGGGAGTACTAGTGGCAATAATTAATTTAATAAGCAGTAGTGCAAAAATTAAATAATTTATTTTTTCTGAAAGTGTTCTAGTAAGTAACTTGAACAGGTTTGTCATTAGCACCAGCCAATCCTTTGCTGATACCATTCACCGTTAAGTGAACGGCGCTACCATCTGAAATACGCAAATGCAGCCCGGCACCAGATCGAATAATCTGAAAATTACTTTTTTTAAGACTCATTTTTTGAAAAGCAGTTGAATTTCCTTTCGAGTATTCAACAAGCACATCTTTCTTTGCTTCGATTAAAACTTCGACTGGCTTAGCCGCAGATGTTTCTAAAGCAGGAAAATCGCTTTTTACCTGAGTTGAATCAGAAGATACGGCCAAGGCAGTTGTGCTATCAGCAGACGAAGCAGATGTTGTTGCGTCCGTACTTGCCGGGACCGTGCTGTTACTAATTGCTGCGGTTGAATCCGAGGATGCTGTAACCGCAGCGGACTGAGCCGCGTTCGAATCGCTTTGAGTCGGACTGAGTTGAGCTTCTTTTTGATACTTAGAAATAACTTGATTAATACCTGCAATGATCAGAACTGAAACCGCAACACCAATAAAAATCAAAGTGTTTTTCTGGTTAAAACCCGAAGAGTAATCTTTTTGAATAGCGTGATCTGTCGGTTGTGGAGCCGGAGCCGCCGGGGTCTGTGCCCCCTCGGGAAGAGGTGGTGGACTACGCGGAACGGGGTGAGTACTTCCCATTTCTTCTTGAAATTGTCTAAGAACAACATTCGAATCCAATTTTAAATAGTCTGCGTAGCTTTTAACAAAACCGCGAATAAAAGTCTTTGAGGGTAGGTTTTCAAGATCGCCCTCTTCTAGAGCAGTTACGATCCGCGAATTGAGCTTTAAAGCATAGGCTACGTCTTGAATTTTTAAATCTTTGCGAAGTCTTTCAGATTTTAGTAACTCACCAGTAATTTTCATCTTGGACCCTTTTTTATAATTTGTAACATTTGTTCAGAATTTTTTTTATTGAAGCTTTCTTTGAATGTTTGAATGATTTCTTCGAAGCGAGCGACAGCGCGATCGCGTTTTCCCATTCTGTAATAAGCGATAGCTGAATAATAGTGTCCTTCGTCGATATTGAAAGGCTTACAATAAGTCGCAGCTTTATCTAACTGTTCGGCGGCGTCTTTCAGTTGATTCATCTCTAGATAAGAACGGCCATAGTAAACATTCGCATAGCAGTCTTCGCGGCTAACCTCTAAAAGCTTCCTAAAATAACTTTTAGCTTCTGGATAGTTTTTTTGATTAAAGCGCATGAGACCAAAATTCATATAAGCTGCGGGGACGTTGTTATAAGTTAAGTCTTCAATGACCTGATTCAAAAGTTTTTCAGCGTCTTTGTATTGTTTGATTTCAATATAAACGCGGGCCAGATTATTTTTAGCTTCTGTGAAATCAGGCTTTAAAGAGACTGCCTTTGAATAATGTTTTATAGCCAAGTCTGTTTTTTTTCTTAGAAAATAAACCAATCCTAGATTGTTATGTACCAATGCGCTATCTGGGTCGAGGCTTTCAGCTTCAAGGAGTTCTTTGAGAGCTTGTGGAAGTTCATTTTTTTCTATTAATGAAACTCCGATTTGCAATTTCAAAAATGCTTTATCTGCATTCTTGCTAGACTTTTCAGTGTTTACGCAAGACGCAAAAAATAAACATAATACGAGAATGAAATTGATACGCATAAATTGATGCTAGTAATTCAACGAATTTCAGTCAATCAAGAAACTTTTGATTTTATTTTGATTTTAATAGACAAACGGTTTCAAAGTGGTCTGTCTGCGGAAACATATCAAAAATTTGTAAATGCTCAATGGTGTAGTTGGCCATCAATGGCTTTATGTCGCGCACAAGACTGACGGGATGACAGCTGATGTACAAGATGAATCCCGGTTTTTCCACGGCCAACCTGCGAATGACGTCGGTGTGGCAGCCAGATCTTGGAGGATCCAGCAAGACAAGATCCTTGGAAACGGGTTTTGTTGAATTGGTGTAGTTTTCGCAGCTAGTAGTAAAAAAGGTGATTTGTTTGTGTAGCTTTAAAGATTTCATGGTTTCCACGGCACTGGCCGTTAAAGATCCACCTAACTCAACAGCAGTAATAGAAGCTTGAGGCAATTCTTTAGCGATTGGAAAAGTGAAATTTCCTGCCCCGGCATATAATTCGGTTATTTCTTTGGGCTGTATTTCATGGATCAATTTGACGACTTGTCTGACCAACAGTTCATTAACGGATCTGTTGACCTGTGAAAAGGCGATTCCCTCGCCGCGCTCGCCAACGGGATAATATTCGACTTGGTCATTCTGAGAAATTTTGAGTTCCCATTTCTTCAATTCTTTAGAGGGTCTTACTTTTGTAGAAAAATCTTTGATTAAATTTTGCAATGGCTTTTCAGCAATCTGACAGTTCTGAATCGGGACAATTTCGTGGGATTCGTGTTTAAAGTATCCAATAATACTGCCGATTTGCTTCAGTTGAATGCGATTACGATAATGAAATGGTTGCTCTCCCTGAATGGAGGGCCTCAATGAAAAAGTCACGTCTGGAAGAAATTTTTTGAATAGATCTGTTAAAATAAGCTCTTTTTGAACTATCTGAGAATCAATTTTCAAATGTTGCCAAAGACAACCGCCGCACTTTCCAAAGTATTCGCAGAGAGGATCGGTTCGGTGTGGACTTTTTTGATGGATCTGTAGAATTTCGCCGATTAAAAAATTTTTTTCGACCTGACTAATTTTAACAGTCAGTTCATCTTCTGGCGCAGAGTAAGGAATAAAGACAACAACCGGCTTTCCATTGAATTGAATACGCCCGATGCCTGATCCGCCAACAGCCATTTTTTCAACTGTGACTCTTTGCTCTGAATGTAAAAGGGACTCTAGTTCAGAGTCCCTTTTTGAAGATTTAATCTCAGACATAGTCGAGTTTCACACCCTGTGAACCTTGTTCACATTAAAAATTAACTAATTCGTGCTTGTCAAAAAAGATAGCCAATTCGCGCTCAGCTGAAGCTACAGAATCAGAACCGTGAACTGCGTTTTCACCAACTGAATCACCGTGTTTAGCGCGGATTGTACCAGCGTCCGCTTTTTTAGGATCAGTTGCGCCCATGATTTCGCGGTTTTTTAAAACTGCATTTTCACCAGTTAAGCACATCATTACAACTGGACCAGAAGTCATGAATGATACTAATTCGCCGAAAAATGGACGCTCTTTGTGTTCAGCGTAAAATAATTCACATTTTTCTTTAGACATCATAGTTAATTTAGCTGCAGCAACTTTTAAACCTTTTGATTCAAAAGTGTGGATGATATCACCAATAGCATTTTTCTTAACTGCGTTTGGTTTAATGATCGAGAATGTTCTTTCGTTAGCCATAATTGCTCCTTATATTTCTTTAACTGTTTACTTCAGCATTGATTTTAAAGTTGTACCCATATCTGCCGGAGAACGTGCGATTTTGCAACCTGCAGCTTCTAATGCTGCAAATTTTGCTTCCGCAGTTCCTTTTCCGCCACTAATAATGGCACCCGCGTGTCCCATTCGTTTTCCCGGAGGAGCTGATGCGCCAGCGATAAATACGGCTACAGGTTTTTTGAACTCTTTTTTGATGTATTCAGCAGCTTCTTCCTCGGCCGATCCACCGATTTCGCCGATCATGATCACGGCATCAGTTTCAGGATCTGCATTGAAAAGCTTCAGAACGTCGATAAAATTTGTTCCATTCACTGGGTCTCCACCGATACCAACGCAAGTTGATTGGCCAAGTCCTAATGCAGACAACTGTCCAACAGCTTCGTAAGTCAAAGTTCCCGATCTTGAAAGGACGCCAATACGGCCTTTTTTGTGAATGTGGCCAGGCATAATTCCAATTTTGCATTCACCCGGAGTAATTACGCCAGGACAGTTCGGTCCGATCAGGCGAGTGCGCTTACCTTGCATGTATTTTTTAACCTTAACCATATCTAGTACTGGAATACCTTCAGTAATACAGATCACCAGATCTAGATCCGCATCAACAGCTTCCATAATTGAATCCGCAGCAAATGGAGGCGGAACAAAAATCATGGAAACAGTACAACCAGTTTTTTCTTTAGCTTCTTTAACTGTGTTAAAAACGGGTAAGCCTAAATGTGTTGTGCCACCTTTTCCTGGAGTCACACCGCCGACGAATTTTGTTCCGTAGGCCATGCTTTGCTCTGTATGGAAAGAGCCTTGTGCGCCAGTAATACCTTGGCAGATCACTTTTGAATCTTTGTTAATTAAAATTGCCATATTTGAATCCTACTATTTGATCGCAGCTGTAATTTTTTTAGCTGCATCTGTTAAATCGTTTGCTGGAATGATGTTTAAACCGCTTTCGGCCAACATTTTTTTACCCAATTCAACGTTTGTTCCTTCAAGGCGAACAACTAAAGGCACTTTCAAACCCACTTCTTTCGAAGCAGCGATAACACCGTCAGCAATAACGTCACACTTCATAATACCACCGAAAATATTTACCAAGATTCCCTTAACGTTAGGGTCTTTTAAAATAATTTTGAAAGCATTTGTGACTTTTTCTTTATTTGCTCCGCCGCCTACATCAAGGAAGTTTGCAGGACTTGCGCCGTGAAGCTTAATGATATCCAAAGTCGACATCGCAAGACCGGCGCCGTTCACAAGACAGCCAATGTTTCCGTCTAACTTAATGAAAGCTAAATCAAATTTTGAAGCTTCAATTTCAGTCGGCTCTTCTTCGTTCAAATCGCGCAATTCCATAATTTCTGGATGGCGATACAAAGCATTTGAATCAAAATTCATTTTGGCATCTAAACAAAGGACATCACCTTCTTTGGTAACAACCAAAGGGTTGATTTCCGCAATTGAACAATCGCATTTAACAAAAGCCTCATAAAGACCCATGAAAAATTTTGTTGCCTTGTTCACAACTTCGGGTTGCATACCAATAGCGAAGGCTAATTCGCGCGCTTGCCATGCACCCAATCCAGTCGCTGGATCGATATCCACTTTTTTGATTGCTTCTGGGTGCTTTTCAGCAACTTCTTCGATGTCCATTCCGCCCTCAGAAGAGGCCATCATGGCAACGCGGCCAGTAGCACGATCAATTAAACAAGCGACATAATATTCTTTGGCGATATTACAGCCTGATTCGATAAATACTTTGTGAACTTTTTTACCCTCTGGGCCTGTTTGGTGAGTGACTAAAGTCATTCCCAAAATTTGTGAAGCCAAAGTGCGAACTTCGTCTAAAGATTTTGCCAGCTTAACGCCGCCACCTTTTCCGCGCCCGCCGGCGTGAATCTGAGCTTTAACAACCCAGATATTTCCACCGATAGCTTGCGCCGCCTTAACGGCTTCTTCAGGCGTGCTTGCAATCTGACCTTTCAGAGTTGCTACACCAAATTTTCTAAGAACTTCTTTGGCTTGATATTCATGAATATTCATTTCAAAAATCCGATCTTTAATTATTGAACGTTTTTAAGTGTCGCAACTAAATTACGAACTGCTTCGACTGATTTATCAAACTCAGCTTTTTCATCAGCATTCATTTTAAAGTCGATAATTTTTTCCATACCGTTACCGCCAAGTTGACATAAAACACCAACCATTAACTTGTCGTTAACGCCGAATTCACCATTCAGTTCTACAGCGCATGGAATAATACGCTTTTGATCTTTAAGGATTGCTTCAGCCATTTCAATTGCGCCACGTGAAGGAGCATAATAAGCAGAACCCGTCTTAAGGTGTCCGCCGATTTCAGCGCCAGCTTGTTTTGTACGAGCCACGATCGCGTTAATTTTTTCTGCTGGAAGCAAATCAACCAACGGCGCAGAGCCTACAGAAGCTGTGCGAACAACAGGCATCATAGCATCACCGTGATTTCCAATAACTACGCCAGTGACGTCTTTAACAGATACATTTAATTCTTCGGCGATGAAAGCGCGGAAACGTGCAGAGTCTAAAGATCCACCCATGCCGATAACGCGTTCACGAGGGAAGCCCAATTGTTGTTTAGCGTAAACAGCCATAACGTCCATTGGATTACAAACAACGATTACAATCGAGTTCGGTGCGTGTTGTTTGATTCCAGCACAAACATCTTTAACGATTTTTGCATTGATACCAACAAGCTCATCACGGCTCATGCCCGGTTTGCGTGGCATACCTGCAGTGATAATAACAACATCAGAATCTTTGATGTCTGCGTAGTTTGAAGTTCCTTTAACTTTTGAATCAAATAATTCGATCGGTGCAGATTGGAATAAATCCATTGATTTACCGATTGCAGCGCCTTCGTTGACGTCCAAAAGAACGACGTCGCCAAGTTCTTTTTGAGCAGCCCAGTGAGCTGTTGTAGAACCAACAAAGCCGGCGCCAATCACAGCAATTTTTTTACGTTTATGAGTCATATATTTCTCCTTAGTTTTTTTGATTTAAATTGGATGTAAATGTTGTATTAGATCTAAGCTTAAATCTCAAGACCAGAAGGCCTTTGCCGTGCTGTTCTAGACTTTAAAAATATCGATTGTGTGATAGTTAAAAAATCCTTAGATTTGTCACTTATGAACACAAACACAGAAGTTGTAAAAAATTATTTCAAGGCTTTTAATGATGGCAATTCCGCTCAAATGATTGAAATGCTTCACCCCGACGTGGAACATGATATTAATCAAGGCAAAACTCAAGTGGGCATTGAAGCTTTCAAAAGTTTTATGAAGCATATGGATGAGTGCTACAAAGAGCAGCTTAAGGATATGACCATTTTTTCCTCAGATTCATCTGACAAAGTTTCAGCAGAATATTTTGTTCATGGTGAATATTTAAAAACCGATGGCCAATTGCCGATCGCTAAAAATCAAAAGTATGTGATTCGTGCGGGATCTTTTTTTGAAATCAAAGACCAAAAAATTAAACGTGTTACGACCTATTATAATTTGCCTCAATGGATAGAAATGGTTAAATAGTGGGCATCATTGTTCGATCTATGACGTCGTCGGAGGCGCGCGCTCGTTTAAGTGAATTGGCAGCGCTTCGGATCACAGTTTTCAAAGAATTTCCGTATATTTATGATGGGTCACTTGATTACGAGGTTAAATATCTTGGCCGCTATTTGGACTCAAAAACAGCGATGATATTTGTGGCGGAAACAGAAAAAGTAGAACTTGTTGGGATGTCGACATGCCAGCATATGAATGACGAAATGGAAGAAGTCAAAAAACCATTTATCACAGCTGGAATTTCGACCGATTCCATTTTTTATTTTGGTGAAAGTTTATTGCAGCCGCAATTTCGTGGCCAAGGAATAGGTAAAAAATTTTTTGAACTTCGAGAAAACTATGCGCGCAGTTTTCCAAAGATTGAAACTACGACATTTTGCGCGGTTGATCGTCCAAGCACACATCCACAAAGACCATCAGACTATCAGCCATTGGATTTATTTTGGAATTCTCGAGGCTATTTGAAAAAAGAAAACTTAAAATGTTATTTGCAGTGGCAGGACATGAACGAATCAGTAGAAACAGTTAAATCCTTATCTTTTTGGGTGAAACAATGGCCAGTGTAAAAGTCGCATCGGCGCAATATCCTATTTCATTTTTCTCTAGCTGGCTTGATTGGCAAAAACACATGGATCGCTGGATTGCGGCCGCAGTTGCTGAGCAAGCTGAATTGCTTGTTTTTCCTGAATATGGCGCAATCGAATTAACATCTTTGTTTGGCGAAAACGACAGACAAGATTTAACTTATCTGGCTCGGGGCCTGTCAGTTTATATAGAAGAATTCAAAAAATATTTTCGTAAGCAAGCAGTTCAAAACAATATTTATATTTTAGCGCCCAGTATTCCTGTTGTTGATCATGAACGAGTTGTGAATCGGGCTTTTGTTTTTTCTTCCGATGGAAAAGTCGATTACCAAGACAAACATTTTATGACTCGCTTTGAAGACGAGGACTGGAAAGTCCAATCAGGTGAGCCGATTATTAAAATTTTTAAAACAAAGTCTTTTAGTTTTTCTGTTTCAATTTGTTTTGATGTGGAATTTCCAGGGCCAGCACAGATTGCGGCTCGAAATGGAGCTCAAATTTTATTAGCACCGTCCTGCACCGAAACTTTGAAGGGTCTTCATCGTGTCCATATTGGTGCACGCGCTCGCGCCTTGGAAAATCAATTTTTTGTGGTTGTTGCGCAAACAATCCTTGATTCGAAATGGTCTCCTGCGGTGGATATTAATACCGGACAAGCCGCAGTCTATGGTCCACCAGATTTAGGGTTCACTGATGACGGGGTTTTGGCGCAGGGACTTATCAACTCTGAAGGTTGGGTTTATCAAGATTTAAATTTAGATTTGATAGCAGAGGTGCGTACTCAAGGCGCTGTTTTTAATTATAAATATAATGTAGAGCAACTCAATCCTCATTTCACAGCGAGCATTGTTAATTTTTAAATGATTTCGAATTTACTTGCCTCGACAGTTCCTTTTTATTCAAAATGAATGGGAATAGAGGTGTTTATGAAATGGATCATTCAAATAGTATTAGTTTTAACGGCTTTTCAAGCCCAAGCAGAAGTATCGCAATCCTATGCGGCTCCTCAAGTATCAGTTTTTACAAAAAACCAACGTATCGATAACGAGGGCATCGAAATTTATACGACTAACTACGAAATGAAAGCCTTTAAAAAAATTGGCGTGGGCGTAGTAACAGGTGGTTTAACGGGCGGTTTTGGTATTAACGGAGAATTCAATTTAGAGCCGGCGAATGCGCTCTTTTTAGGTTTGGGTCGCGGTGAAGCCTATAATTCTTTTAATTTTGGCTGGAAGTATAATTTTGAGTCACAATATCTGTCTCCCTACACTAAGGTCGGGTACGGTAAGTGGTTTAATAATAACTCGGGATCGGGCTCTGCGAACAGCAACGATATCCTTAAGCGAGTCCTTAGCGAAAAAGAAATTCGCGAAAATAAATTCGGTACAAACTTCATCGCAGGCGGAGCGGGTTTGGAATACAACCAAATCGAAGGCGATCTTTCGGGTGTGAATTTTTACGGTGAGCTACTTGTCATGACAGATATTTCTAAAGTGACATTGATCCCAACAGGCGCAGTTGGTTTGATTTATTTCTATTAATTTTTTCTAGCGATATTAAGCACTTATCATTCTTATAAAATAAAAAAGGGCCGGTATTTCTACCAGCCCTTTTGAAAGCATTTAGCTTTACAAAACTAACTACTTCTTTTTCTTTTTAGTAGCTTTTTTTGTAGTTTTTTTAGCAGCTTTCTTAGTTGCTTTTTTAGCTTTTTTCTTAGCCATGGTTGCTCCTCTCGTGTGAATTTATTTCTAAACTCACGTTGTTGTTGTTTTGACTTTTCAGTCTCCCTTAACAAAATGGTAACAAAATGATCTGTCTCGTCAACACTTTTTTTCTTGCACAGGGTTTGCAACGTCGAAATGGAGTGTTGGAGTGCTGCGAATGATGAGTTTTTTAATTTCTGTTTTCGGATTTTTAATTTCGAAACTCGTTTTGTCTCGTTTCGAGAACGTTCAACTCGTTCATGCGCAAAAAAGTAAAATATTTTTTATAATTTTATCTTTTCCGTTCTATCTGACTCTATTTTTCAAAGACCAATTGATATTCTTCATGGTTTATATCGGCATTTTTGTCTCGACCTTAATACTTTTTTTCTTATTTTTCGAAAAATATGCATTTTATATCTTTTCCTCTCGGAAAAACAGCCTTCTCAGTGCTTTGATTTTCCTAATTCAATCAGGAAATTCTCCGCAAAAAGCGATTCATGAATGTTATTTTCAGCTGACCGAGTTTGAAAAATATATTTTTCAACCCATTTTGTACGTCTTTGATGAAAATTTTCAAAATTTGAATCCGCGATTAAGCTTTTCTGCTGATTTTGCAAAAGAAATTCGCTCGATTTTGCTGACCAAAACTAAAATTACAGATCAATTAAGGCGATTTCAGAGCTCAATACAGCTCGAAAATGAATTTCGACAAAAGTCCGAGGCGATTTATCAACAAATAGGGGTACAAATGATGATGAGCGTAGTTATTTATGTGCTTCTTTTTGCAATTTCGTGGCTTTCTTTGGGTTTGAAACAGCATCCAGATCTAATTTTGGTATCCTTTTTGCTTTTGTTGGCAGGAATTTATGGAATTTTTAACATCGGAAAGAAAATCAAATGGAATATATGATGGAGCCGGCGGCATTGCGCTTGTGTCGAGATATTCGCAATGCAATTGAATCACAAAAGTCGATCAAATATGGGCTGCAAGTATTTATCAATCGCAAATTACGAGACCCATTTTCAGTAAATTTAGTTCGCTGGGTGCAGCTTATTGGCCACAATTCAGAAATAAATCGTTCAGAAGCCCATCGCTTAACAGATCTATTTAATATTTATCAAAGAACATTATTATTGATTATAGAAAATGGTTTAGCGGGCCATTCAGTATCAGATCATCTGATGCAAATTGAAAGCGAGTTCCAAGCTATTTGCTTAGCTGATATAGCAAAACACACAGCCACATTGCCATTTCGATTGCAAATACCGTTATTGCTCTTTATTTTGCCTGCCATATTGATCATTATTATTGTTCCTGCGCTGAATTTAATGGCTCTTTGAAGTTGAGATTATTGAAATAACCTTTATATTAGGAGACAGAGGTTAAGTATATGAGTTTAGAAAGCTATTCAGAGCTGGTTTCTGAGTTAAGTAAAGAAATTCCTAATCAAAAAAACGTCAAAAAGTTGTGCGATAAAATTGGAATTCCATACAACTCGGATCCCATCATTTTGATGTCTGATGTCCTCGTGTTTTCAGATAAATTCAGAAAAAATCAACAAATCAAATCAATGACAAGAGTCAATTTAAAATAAGGAACTTATGGTAGACAGTATATTACAAGCCATCGGAAATACTCCGCTGGTTAAGCTGAATAAAGTGACGCGCAAAAAAGCTGCGATCGCACATCATCAATTTTATGCTAAAATTGAGTATTTTAATCCGGGTGGATCAATTAAAGACAGAATTGCTTTAGCTATGATTGAAGCCGCAGAAAAACGAGGAGAATTAAAACCCGGAGGCACGATAGTCGAAGCCACAGCGGGGAACACAGGTCTTGGATTGGCTTTGGTGGCTGCTGTTAAAGGTTATAAATGTATTTTTGTGCTACCAGCTAAAATGTCTGAAGAAAAAAGAGCCATGTTGCGCGCCTATGGAGCTCGAGTAGTTATTACTCCCATGGGAGTTGAGCCCGAAGATCCTATGAGCCATTACTCTGTCGCTAAAAAAATTGCTGAAGAAATCAAGAAAAAGACAAATAATTGTTTTTATTCGAATCAATATCACAATTTAGACAATTTCGAGGCCCATTATAAAATAACGGGACCTGAAATTTGGAAGCAAAGCCAAGGCAAAGTCGATTTTTTTGTAGCGGGTGTTGGCACAGGTGGAACCCTATCAGGTGTCGCCAAATATTTAAAAGAACAAAAACCATCAGTTAAGGTTATCTGTGCAGATCCTGTAGGAAGTATTTTGTACGACTTATATTATCACGGCAAAGTGGTTGATCCACCAGGAGCTTACAAAGTTGAGGGTGTTGGCGAAGATATGTTGCCAGACAATTGCAAATTGAATTTGTATGATGGTTTTGTCAAAGTGACAGATCCGGAAGCCTTTTCATTAACAAGAGAATTAGTTATAGACGAAGGATTGTGCGTCGGCCCATCGAGTGCGCTGATTTTAGCAGGAGCCATGAAGCATGCTGAAACTGTGAAAGAGCCATCGAATTTTGTCGTTGTTATGCCGGATTCAGGCAAAGCTTATTTAAGCAAAGCATTCAATGATCAATGGATGGTTGATAATGGATTTTTAACGGCTGCCGAAATGCAAAAAGCATTTAATATTGAAATCAAAGCCGATCAGGAGATGAAGAACTATGTCTGAAATTAAAGATAAAATGAAATTTAATACTCGTGCTATTCATGCCGGACAAAATCCGGACCCATCAACGGGCGCGATCATGACTCCGGTTTATTTAACATCAACATATGTTCAAGAATCGCCAGGCGTTCATAAGGGCTGGGAATATTCGCGGACTCATAATCCCACAAGACGAGCATATGAAAATTGTATTGCGAATTTAGAATCAGCTAAATATGGTTTTGCGTTCGCCAGTGGTTGCGCAGCAACTACCACAGTCTTACATATGCTCAAGATGGGTGACCATGTTGTCGCAATGGATGATATGTATGGCGGTACATTTCGGTTATTTAATCGTGTTCTGAAAAATAACGGGATCGAATTTTCATTTATTGATTTAACGGATTCGAACAATCTTGAATCAGCTTTGCAGTCGAATACAAAAATGATTTGGATTGAAACTCCAACAAATCCGACATTAAAGTTAGCTGACATCCGCACCATTTGTGAAATTGCTCACAAGAAAAATATTTTAGTTGTCGTGGACAACACATTTATGTCGCCGTATTTTCAACGTCCAATTGAATTAGGCGCCGATATTGTTGTTCACTCTGCGACTAAATACATTGGTGGCCACAGTGATGTCGTTGGCGGTGTTGCAGTGACTTCCAATGCAGAAATTGCAGAGAAACTTGCTTTCCTCAGTAATTCAATGGGAGGAGTTCAAGGCGCTTTCGATGCTTTCTTGGCGCTGAGAAGCCTTAAGACCCTTCCTCTTCGTATGAAGGCTCACGCTGAAAATGCCCAAAAAGTAGCTGAATTTCTAGAAAAACATCCTAAAGTTCAAAAGGTTTTGTATCCAGGTTTGTCTTCACACCCTCAACATGCATTGGCTAAAAAACAAATGCATGGTTTTGGTGGAATGATTACGTTTTTTATCAAGGGCGGATTACCAGCAGCTCGTCATTTTTTAGAGTCAGTTCAAGTATTTGCATTAGCTGAATCTTTAGGTGGAGTCGAATCCTTGATCGAACATCCGGCGATCATGACACACGCATCGGTACCAGCAGAACAGAGAAAAATCCTGGGAATTGATGACTCTTTAATCAGATTATCTGTTGGGGTTGAAGATTGCGATGATTTAATTTCCGATTTGAAACAAGCATTTGATCAAATTAAGGACTAAATCTCAGTTATTTTAATGATTTTTACGTGATTTGTTGACATCAATACAGTGAATCGATAATTTTCAAATTCACGTTAAATTGTCTATTTTCGAGTGGCCAGGTAGCTCAGTCGGTAGAGCAGAGGACTGAAAATCCTTGTGTCGGCGGTTCAATTCCGTCTCTGGCCACCATTTTTACTTCATTTAAAATTAGTAATTTCCGTCTAAAATGTCTTTTGCATTAAAATGACTTAACTCATCCGGCAAAATCTTTTGTCGAACCATTTCTGAATAAATTAAATAGGCGATCAGACGATGTCCTTTTTCGCTGGGATGAGAATCATTCTGACCAAATACTTGTGTAAAATAACTTTCTATATTTCCATTATTTTTGACAGTAGTAACAAAGGGCGTACTGATGTCGATAAATGGAACTTGAAAAGATAAAGCAGACTTTTCAATAATCTGATTGAGTTCAAATCCCTCTGCTTTGTTCCTGAGCCAATGATAGTTTTGAAAAACAATAGAGGCGCCGGCTTCTGAAGACTTTTTTGCAATTCGTTTCAGATCATAGTCGATCCATTCAGAAATTTTTTCACCATTGTCAGGTCTGTACAGATATGCTTCAGATGGATACTTTTTAGAAAAGTCACTGATTAGTTTACGTACATTTGACTTGATTATTGTATCTGCGTAGCGACTTTCGAGTATGTGTAAAAGATGTTTTTTAATTTCATTTCGTCGCGCGAACGGATTGACAGAAATCGTTTTAATGATTGCACGAAAAGCTTCATTTGGTTGATTGTGTTCAGAATAATATGCGTTTAATCCTTCGGCTGGTAAAGCAAAGGCTGGAAATAGTTTTTGACATTTAATTAAAACAGATTCTCTTTCGTCTGCTGAGATTGCGTGGTCATTCGAAGTCAGTGTGTATTTTGCACATTTGTTTGAAATAATAATGCCAGGTTCAGCGTTTTCTTTAACGAGATCGTTTAAAATTTTTTTAAGTTCAAGTTTGTATTGAGATTGTAGATTAGGCAGATCCAGTAATTCTTTTATTAATAGATAAGAAAAAATATCAAATTCGCCAGCATCAAATGCAATGCTGTACTTTATTTGCTTAATGACTGATTCAATATCTGCGGTCAAATAGAATTGATAGCGAGAATGTATATAAAGTAGTGTGCGCCAAATTTCCTTAGGAGGATTCGCTTTTTTGGAATTAATAAATCGAGATATTTTTTCATAAACTTCAGTATTTTCAGCGTTTTTGGTAATAAATTTTATATAGTGATCTTCAGCTTCGGTAATTGCTTTGAAAACTGTAATTTCAGTTTGAAGATCATTTGAAATATGAATGCTTTTGGACAAATCACTGATGCTTGTAATCCAACGAAAAAATTTTGAATAGTTTGACAAGTATAATAATGTTTGGGACCAAATACCTAGGCCGTAGCCATATTTTTCAACAAGAAAATCACCCATCCCATTTTTGTTCCAATAGTTTGGCTCGCCGGCCATTATATGAACCATATTTGGATGATAATCTAGAATTTGTGAATCAAGGGCTGCATATATCTCACTTGTATTGGCAGTATTTTTACCAGCATTTATAATGCGAACTTTATAATTACTTGAACTCAAATTTTTATTGAAAAAACGCTGAAGAACGTCTGGGTAAGCGTCTTTGGGATTCACACCTGCGCCAAAAGTATGTGAATTTCCTAAAAAAAGCATAGTATAATTAGGGTCACTGCTTTTGCTGGAGGGGCTATTTGCTCGTGTATAGGATTCGGGTGTATAAACTAGGCGCAGAATGCCTTCGAACAAGCCAAATGCAAAAATAAAACCTAATAAGAAAGCAAAACATTTTTTTAAAATTTTCATCAACAGACCTATCAAGATGTAATGTCTATTTTATTAAATCAAATTCGGTTAAAGCAAGTCCATTCTATTTATATATATGTTAGGCCAGATATAAAGCCAAATATTTACTGGTTGTGTATTAATAGTTACAATAAAAAGTATATTTAACTCTGTATATGGAATTTATATGAATAAGATTTATAAAAAAACAATCGTATTTTTTTTAGGAATCATTTTTACTTTTTTCGTTTCTGAACTTTTTTTTAGGGCTTTTTATTATTTTCAAAGCGATAGACAAATAAATAAAACCAACCCTATGAATAAAGATCAAAAGTGGAGCATCCTTTTTTTAGGAAACTCTCATACTTTTGGAGCCGGTGTCAAAAAAGAAAATGCCTATCCCGGAGTCTTACAAAAATTCTTTGATCAGAATTTAAAAAATAGTTCTTTACAAGTTGTTGTACATAATGGGGGCGTTCCCAACGCAAATACTTTTGAAATTTACAAAGACTTAGACAAGATTGTTGCCGAAACCAAACCAAATCTAGCGTTTATTATGTCCGGAGAGCCAAATATTTGGAATAAAAATGGTTATAACGAATACGCTATTGAAAAAAATAAACCTCCTAGAAACTCGGCTTTGAACTTCTTAGTTAAAGCAGGGGAATTTTCTAAAACCATTCGATGGATAATGAGCTTTCGCGATCTCAGTCGAAAAAGTTATTTATCTGAAGAGCAAGAGGATGAATTTCTGGTTTACAAAGAAATCGCCGCCGTAGAAAAAGTTTTTTTTGAGCTAAGACAGCAGAATGCCCAGTCGGACAGGCTTCGATTAGCGCTGCAAAGATTTATTCAGAAAAATGAAAATAATCCACCCCAAGAAGCGTGGAGAGCTGTTTTGTATTGCCTGGCCCGCCTCGAGTTTCATGCTTACAGCAACCCTTCAGTTGCGTTTGATTTAGTTTCCAAAAGTATTCAGTTTCAACCCTTGAGTTTTGACATGTATTCTTATTTTTTTCTGAGACAAATAAAACAGCAGGCAAAATTAAATTCGGCAGAGGAATCGAAGGCTCAATCTTTATTCCAGCAGCTTCAAAGCAGAGCTGATTTTCCTGGGGAAAAACGCATCGAAGAAATTTATAGGTATGCTATTATTGGCGAACGAACCGGCCAAGCTCGTCTGGGATTAGATTACCAGTTAATTAGCGAAAGCCATAACTACTTCAAGATATTTACAGTCATAGCTCTCGAGTCTGCAAATTATCAAAGAAGGGCTTTGGCAGATTACTCCGAAGCGAACATCACCCTTTTAGAGACTTTTAAAGCCAATCCTTTTTCGTTTAAAGGGAATTTAAAATCAGCGATTTTGGAAATAGCCTCAGAAAAAAACTACGATAAAATATCTCAGCAAATGGCCAAAGAAATCATTCAAAAATTTCCTGTTCGATTTCCGGATGAAAAATATTTTTTCGATCAAGAACACAGCGAAAGCCAAGCTTTGTTCGGTTGGATTCGCTGGGATACAATTCGCATTATACAAAAAATGAAAGAATTAGGTGTACCTCTTGTTGTGCAAAATTATCATTGGATTCGAGATCGAGCCGAGGCCCCGACTGTCAATGAGGCTAACGAAAGCGCGGCTATCGATCAGAGCGCTCTCTTTTTAGATACGCACAGCAGTTTTATGAAAGCAATTGAATCAGACCCATCTGATGTTGAAAGTTTTTTCATTCAAACGTATGGGATTAAAGACTCTCATCCGAGTGAAAAAGGCCACAAGGTTATTGCCTACATTATTTATAAATATATGGTTTCGAAGAAACTACTGCCGCCAGAGCTAAGCACATTGGATGCGGAGCAAATTTTAAAAATAAATTAATTAAAAATATTTTTAATTTTCTTTATAATATCACGTCTGAGTTGGCTGTTTTTTACTGAGCAGGCCGCAAAGAATTCAGAATACTCGGGGAAAACGGTATAGATGGATTGCGCTTGGCGATTATCGTGACGATTGAAAAACGACGAAATGATCTTTTTTTCAGACCGGCTGAGGTGCTGTCGACCATCAATCGTCGATTTCAACTGGTTTAAAAAAATTTGATACTTGTGCCAAGAGCGATAGTTTTTTTCAGATTCAGATATAGCCAAACTATCTGCGAACACACTATATTCATTAATAATATCAATAGCTTTTTCTAAATAAATTGAAAAATCAGATGTCAAAAGCATCGGAGAATGGGCCGCAGGATCTGTGACGACATTTTGTCTTAAGTGGATCGGAAAAGAGTACTTAGTTGCTAAATCTCCATAGAGCTTTAATAAGTCTGGCAGAGTTGAAATACTCAGTATGTTTGTCGCCATTTGAGCTGACACGCAACCATTTTTAATCGGCAACTTTAATAGAGTTTCAAGATTTCGCATCCAACGATCCCAATTTAATTCTTTGCGAATATATTCGGCTCGTGTTCCAAAGGCTTCCATGGAAACATTGATATCAACATATGAAAAATATTCTGATAATTTAACCAAATGCTGACAAAATTTCTCCATCACCTTGGGAGTACAGTTTAAATTTGTCACTACAGAAATAGTGACATGTTTTCGCTCTAATTTAGCTAAAACTTCTCCATACAAGAGGGATAACTCATAATAATCTTCAATAAGAGTCGGTTCTCCACCGATAAAATTAATATAATTAACTGTGTGAGCGCCTTCTTCTTTAAACCACTTAGTAAGCTGCTCTTTAAATTCCGGATGTGCTTTAGGTAGTTCAAAAGACATTTGATAAGGCAAAATCTCTCTGCGCTTGATTTTATCAGTAGCCCATTTTGAGCTGTAGTGATGACTGCAGTACATGCATTGCATGTCACATGTGTTTTTCAAGCTTATTTCCAGCATATTGACTTTTTTAGAATAGGTCAGGCTGCTGTTTGACAAGATTTTGACTTTTTCATCGATTGTTTTTGCGGCTTTAAGCTTTAAGATGTCGTCGGCACTTTCTTCTAATTCATGTGGAAAGAAACTATGATCGACTCGTGGGGAAAGCATGTTCTTTTCCTCAAGTCTCCAGCAAGAAGAGCAACTAGATATTTTTTCGCCCAAAAGCATGCGCGCTCTTTTTTCGCGCTCATCAGGCGAGTTGAGGATAAGTTGAGATCCATGTTTTTTTAAATCAGCTTCGTTGAGCCTGCTAGAGGGGCCTGTTCGGCAGCAGTTTCTGTATTCATTTCGTCCCAAATTGATGATTGGATAATTCCATTGAAATACACAGGCGTTAGAATGAGGAAAAATTTCTTTAAAAGTATTATCTGTCGACATGTTTGAGGCGTATTAAAATTAAACACAATGTAAAGTACATACAGCTATAGGTTATGTGAAAATGATTCGAATTTACAACGCAAATGATGCCGTAGCTGCTTTCTAACGCACTGAGGGAATCTCACCAAAACGTATGTCGTTTACCAAGTACCGAGGTTGATTCTAAAAATAAATATGTATATATTTTAATGATCAATACAAGGAAGATTAATGGAACTCGATCTATCAAATTCGAATTATATTCGTTTAGAGCACAGAAATTTAGATCACAAGAATTACGTTGTTGTGAACTGGTGCATGGGCAACACATGTAATTACAGCTGCTCCTATTGTCCTGATGATTTACACAATGCTAAAACGCCATGGCCCGATGAGGATGTTGTTATCCAGTTTATAGACAAAGTTACAAATCACTATGTTGGCAAAAAAATTTATTTTGAACTGACTGGCGGAGAGGTTTCTTTATGGAAGGGGCTACCGCGCGTTCTAGACTATTTACGAGAAAAGCAATGCAAGGTAGGAATTATTTCAAACGGCTCGCGATCGATGGAGTTTTTTTCTAAGTTGGTAGATAAAATTGACCATATTTGCTTAAGCTTTCATCCCGAAAGCGCTAATGAGGATCACTTTTATTCCGTTGTCGAGTTTTTTGCTGATCGCATCCGAACACATGTCAATTTCATGATGAAACCAGATGTTTTTAACAAATGTTTGTCTTTTGCTATGAGAATTAAAAATATTCCAAATATCAGTATTGCTTTACAGCCGTTGATGGAAGGCTTGAATGGCGCCATGTACGACTATAATGAATTACAAAGTAAGGCGATGAATAATCAGCACGAATTATTAGTGAAGCATATTAAATATACAAAAGATTACGAGTACTATCGCGGTGCCATGGCAATGGTGATGGCGGACGGAGAAAAAAAGGCAATTGCTCCGCAAAGATTTATTTCTTCCGGAGAAAATAGCTGGCAAGGCTGGAATTGCCACGTCGGTTTAGAACAAATTGTAATTGATATGGGTGGAACAATATATCGCGGCTGGTGCTTGGCGGGGGGGCCAATTGGAAAAATCTTTGATAAAGAACTTAATTTACCTGAAAAACCTATCGTTTGCCCGATTAAAAAATGTCACTGTAATTTGGACATTATGGCAACTAAAGAAAAAAATATTTGAGGGCAGTAAAGTGGCAAATCATAAAAATTACGATATCAGTCCAGGTCGTCCGATTCGCGCCTATAATGAAGATGGATCTTTTTCGGATTTCAGCACAGATGATTTAGTTGGAAAAAGACTTAACTTTTTTGAAGGTTGGAGTTGTGGCGTTGGAACCGACAGTATTTTTGTCAATATGGACGGGGACATCTACGGCGCCTCTTGTAAAGTCGGTGGAAAATTAGGAAATATATACGAAGACTTTGAAATTCCCGACAAATGGTTGCTATGTACTAAAAAAAGCTGCTCATGTGGTTCGGATCTATTCATACCAAAAGCGAAAACGGAACAGCATGGTCAACTTTTGTTAAAAACAAACGGCCAGCCACCTGTTTTGGAAAAACGTGCCGATCAAGAATTGGCGTCGCCGCAAATTTTTGCATTAGAAAGAACGCACGCATCTAATTTGAAACAAGTTTACTGGGAAATTGGCCGCCGCTGTAATTATGATTGTAGTTATTGCTGGCCTTGGATTCATAACAAAGTTGACCGCCATAAAACTTTGCAAGAATTAATCACAGCCACTGAAAAAGTTATTTTAAAGTTTGCTAAAGGTGCAAGAGTTAATTTTATCATTTCAGGCGGTGAGCCGTCTTTGAATCCTGATTTTTTAGACTGGGTAAGATACGTTTCTTCAATGGGGCATTACCTCAGCATGCATTCTAATGGAAGTCGCTTGCCCGCTTATTACAGAGAGCTTATTCACTATGGTGATTTAAATCTGAGTGCACACTTTGAATTTGTTAACATAGAAAAATTTGTAAACGTAGTTGCTGCAGTTACAGAGGAAAAAATTTTAAATAAGAATCAAGGTGTCGGACATCTAGAAGTAAAGCTAATGATGGCTCCAGGTCGTCGGCCACAGGCCTTGGAGCTGCAAAGCCAGATTCTCAGCATTCCAGGATTTAAAGAATATTGTACTTGGGCTTTCGTACCTATTCGCGATGGTAAAATGGGCGATCAAATTAAAGAAGGCTATGAGCCGGAAGATTTTGAATTATTTGGTAATGGAGTTGTGCCAACTTAAGTTGAATTTTTAAAAGGTTGTCATGTCAAATATTGATAAAACAGAAACCAATTCTGAATTTGGTATAAACATAGGTGCTGAAAACGTTCTTTGTCGTTTTAAGTGGGATTATCCTATTGTAAATTTAATGAGCGGACATATCAGAAATTGTTGTCGCACACCTAAACAAGTCATTACTCAACAAGATCTAGATACATACAAACAAGATGCGATCATGAACCTTCCTTACGAGCTTGAAAGACGGCTTGAAAAAATTCAAGGGATCACGCACGAGGATTGCGCCAGTTGCTTAAGATTAGAAAAAAATGGTGTGCCGGCACCTCGTAGTGGCGTTAAAGGATGGTTTGTTGATTATTGGCTTAAGCAAGGATTGGGAAAATCAAATGGTCGCACATTTGAAGAAACCTTAGCAGAACTGGGTAAAAATATTGATATTAACAGCCCGCTTTTAAAAAGTCATCACCCGGAAATGTTGGAAATTGTTCTGGGAAATACCTGCAATCTGAAATGCACTTATTGTTCTCCCCACTATAGTACTTTGTGGGCACAGGAAATGATTAAATATGGTGATTTGACTCAGGATGAATACAAAAAAATGTTTCCGCAAGCGCCCGAGGGATTAAGTAAAATTTTTTGGGAATGGTTTTATGATGTAGCCAGACACAGCGTGGAAACTATTAATATTCTGGGGGGCGAGCCCACATACATTCCTGGGTTTTACGATGTTCTTCAAAAACTGATAGACGCCTATAGCGATTTGGGAAAAAAAGATCGACCGAAAGTGGAGTTGGGCGTGATATCAAACATGAACAGCTCAACGGCAGCGATAGATCGGTTAGTTTCATTTTTGCCAGAGCTTTCAAATCATTTTTTATTCAGATTACAACCCAGCGTAGAAGCGATGTACAATCGTGCAGAATATATTCGCTTTGGATTAAAATGGTCCACCTTAGAAAACAATGTTCGCCGAATGGTTAAAGAAGCTAAGAAATTAAATCTGAATCAAGATCAATTTTCGATGGGCTTTCAGATGGCCATTAATGCCTTTAGCATTACAAGCCTTCCTGAATTTGTTATGTGGGTTAACGAAATGAATGAAGAGCTTGATTTTGAATTTGGACTCATGAAAAACATCGTCAGCTTTCCAAGACACCACAATCCAATGATCTTGACTCCGGATTATGCTTTGTATGTTAAAGAAGCAGCGGATTATGTTAAAAAGTACGAAGAAAGAAATGATCGAATCTCTCGTACGCAACGATACTACGGAAGCTGGTACAGCTTCAGAATACATCTGCTTGATGGCTTGTATGATTCATTAAAAAGCGATCATCGCATTCAATACGATATTGATTCGCGCATAGAATTTTTCAAATTTATTAATCAAAATGATGAACGACGAGGTTGTAATTTTTTTCATACCTTCCCAGAGCTTGAACCCTTTTATCGCATGTGTGAAAAAATGTTTTACGAAAGAAGAGCCTTAGAAGAAGGAAAAATCGTATAATGAAAAATAATAATTCGATATGTTCCTTTCGTTGGTCATATCCTATTTATTATATGTTTGATCAAAGCATGGGGTACTGTTGTCGTACACCCGCCCAGTATATTTCGCCAGAGAATGCAGATAAATATGAAGCCGAAGTTTTTACGAAAATGGATTATTTCCAAAAGCGCAGATTAGAGATGCTCGAAGGTATTCGACACGAAGACTGCATATCTTGTTGGAAGCTGGAAGATAATGGAATTCAAAGCCCTAGATTGTATTCCAACTTTGAATTCCAGATGCAAAAATCTGGTATCTTGGAAAAAAATGAAACGCTACAAAACCTAGCCGACAATGAATTAAAAAAGGAAAAAGTTTCAGCGGATGCATCTCCGGATATTGTTGAAATTGTTTTATCTAATCTGTGCAATGCTAAATGTGTCTATTGTAATGAGTTTTATTCAACATCTTGGTTGCAAGAGAAAAAAAGAACCAGATCTGTTTCTGATACCTATTTTGATAAGCAAAGAAACTCAAGACTTGATCAATTATTTTGGAAATGGTTCGAAGATAAAGCAATGAAGACTGTGAATCGAATAGGCTTTATTGGTGGAGAGCCACTGTTAATTCCCGAGCTGTACGAGTGCTTATTTCAAATCAACGAAATAGCAAATAGACTGCCTCAATTAAAATACAAGCCTGAAATTTGTATTACGACCAATTTAAGCATCAATGATATATATTTAAATAAGTTTATTGATCTAGCCCAGCAGATGAACAAAAACTTTAAATTTGTGATTCAGGTCTCGCTTGAATCCGTCGGAAAGCAAACAGAATATATTCGTTTCGGTACAAATTGGAAACTGATCGAATCTAACATAGAAAAATTGCTGTCACTGAATAATTTAGATTTAGAAATAGCAGTATTGCCGACAATGAATATTTTGGCGATACCGACGATAGAACAGTTTTTGCTAGAAATCAGCCGCCTGCATAAGAAATTTCAGAAAGATATAAAAATACTCAGCAATACGGTGACTGACCCAAGCATGTTGAACCCATCGATTCTTTCAAAAAATCAAAGTCATTATGTAATTAAAGCAGCGGAATACATGCAATCTGAGCTACAATCTAAAATGATTTCAGATAAACAAAAAGAATTTTTCAACGAATACCTACTCTATTTGAATAATCTACAAAAAAATTTAAACAGCCGTGATTCCGTGGATATTAAACAACTAGAGCTGCTACACCTCTTTTTACAGAAAAACGATCTGTTAAGGCAAACAAATTTCAAAAATATTTTTCCCGAAATCGCATCAATCATCGAAATGGAGTTGTTGTGATCAAAAAAGATTTGCTATGTGAACATCTTTGGAATCATCTAGTCGTTGATTTTCGAACACAAGAATTTAGAATGTGTTGCAAGGCTGCGCCCATATCGACATCAGAAAAAGTTTTGCAAAACAAAGACACGCAATTTTTTTTAAATTCTGAAATTGTACGTACTGCTCGCAAAGAAATGCTTCAAGGAATCAAAACGAAATATTGCAAGCAGTGTTGGGATATCGAAGAACGAGGTCTCAACAGTCACAGAACGAGCTATCAGGATTGGGAAAAAAATGTATTCGCCACTAACTTTAAAAACAAAGAATTCGAAAGCTCGGACTTAGAGTCCCTCAGTCGTTCTGAGCATCCAAATAATTTAGACATTCAATTAGGTAACACTTGCGATCTAAAATGTATTTATTGCAGCGACCGTTTTTCAAGTTCGTGGGAATCTGAAAATAAAAAGTTCGGCAATATGGAATACGAAAAAAACTTTCCAAGTTTTAAACCGAACTCAAAGAATCATCAAACGTTGTTCGAAGAAACGTTTTGGGCGCTTTTTAGCGAAAAAAAATATTTATTTGATCGAATTGCCTTTCTGGGGGGGGAACCACTGATCTCTAGCAATTTCTATTTGATCCTAGAAAAGCTTTTAGAAAACTATCAACCTCGAATGAACAAACAAGAATTGAATATAATTACAAATTTAAACACCCCAGCTGTTTTTTTTGATAAATTTGTCAAAATTTTGCCAGAAATCAGCAAGAAATTTACAGTTAATATCAATGTTTCTATGGAATCTTGGGGTCAGCAAGCCGAGTATATTCGGAATGGCCTAGACTTCGATAGATTTTTAAAAAATTTTCAAAATTTATTTGATCTTAAGCTGCCTATTAAATTTACTACGATAACATCAATAAATTTTTTATGTTTAAGTACATTAGAAAAATATATTCGCTGGATCCGAGAGCAAGAGACAAAAAATAATATCGTCATCGAAGTTCATTACAATATTATTTCATATCCTCAATTTTTATCTTTGGATTTAGCGGACCATCAAATGCTAAAGTATGTAAAATCTATAGTTGAATTTATTGAGCACCAAGTGATCCCCAATGCAAATAGTTCTCATCAGCATTGGAATCGATATCTGTCACATCTAAAAGCTGTTGAAGATAAGTTATTACAGAACAATGAGTTTAATCCAAAAATTTTAGCTGATTTTAAACAATTTACTTCTGACATTAAAGTGCGCCGCGGATTAAGCTTTTTTGACGTTTTTCCTGAATACGCCGAGCTCAGTTATTTTAAATAGGCCAGTTCCGGCAAAGCCTTTCGAAAATCCTCATTTCTAATTTGATCAATTTCGCTTAAAAAACGAACGATGGATTGGCTTTTGTCGGCGCTAGGCTGTGTGCTTGGCTCAAGATTTACAAAGTTTTTTAAAACTTGAATGGCTTGTTTGTTCTGCACATTATATTTTTCAATTTGAATTGTGTCCAAATATCGAACTATCTCGTTTTTCATGTTCTCTGGAGCGTTTCGTAGCGAAAGCTGTGAGGGTAAATGGATAGTGTTTTCAATCATCACTGTAAATTTAGGAAACTTAAGCGTCCAATCTAAGTAGTTTTTTAAATTGAATATATTTAAAATACTGAAGGTGGGAAAGAGTCCAACAGTAAATGGATCATTAAGACTATGAAATCTATTTAAATTATCTTCTACTTCTGTCCACTTTGCATTCTTTCTTTGAAACTCAAATCGCTCTTCTATGTCGTCAATCGAAAAAAGCAGATATACATGTTTGAAGTTTTGTAGAGTTGAAATTAATTTATCACTGTATATCGTTCCGTTGGTATTTGCGGTAAATGAAATATTTTTCGCTGCTCCGAGCTCGATGCATAAATTGAGGACTTGTAAAAGTTCGTCGCTCAAAAACGGTTCTCCACCATAGGCCAATAGCCGCTTTAGATGCGGGATCCACTTTTTGATAGTATCTAAATTATTAACAGATAGTTTTTTGGCTCGATTCAAATTTAGTTTCTGAATTTGTTCTTCGTTAAACCAGTTGTTTTTAATAGCTTCGGATAGCCATTGGGTCGACAAATCTGGGCTGCAAATTCGACATTTCAAATTACACAGATTGCTGAGTTTTAAAACCAAATATTCAACAGCCGTTTCGCTGTTTTGATAAGGTATTTGATAGGAATGTTGGCGTAAGCTGATATTGCCAGATTGTTCTTCGATCCAACAAAGTTCACATTCGGCCGGCTTTTCGCCATTCAGAAATCGTTGGCGAAGATTTTTTAGATCACTTGAATTCCAAATACTTTCTAGCGAATCGTGTACCAGATTAAATGCTCGTCCATTTTCATTCAGGATTGGCTTTTTAATTTTACAACAAACTTGGCAAGTACCATCTGGGCTGATTTCCAAAGAATTGAATGGCATATTGCAAAAATGAGTTTGATTCATAGTCACCTTGTCGCGCTGCGTTTGCTTTGTTGTCCGCTCTGTTTACACGAGGTATTTTAGTTGCAATCATTGAATATGAAATCTGATCTAATGTCATGTAAATAATCAGTTTTTTGCTTATAGTATGGAGACTTTTTGAGTTCACAAAAAGACAATAAAATTTTATTAGATGTGAGCTTTAACTGGAATCAAAATCCAGATCGTGCCCGAGCAGAACTGCAAAAAGTTAGTCCTTCTTACTGTTTGGCAAAGTGGGCGCACTCAACAATTCATTTTCAACTAGGCACTACGCACTCTTGTTATAATTTACCGATGCACCAAATACCGAAGGACAACCTATCGTCGAATCCTTCATCGTTACACAATACTCCAATTAAATTAGAGCAACGACAGCAGATGTTGGATGGGAAAAGACCGCCAGAGTGCGCCTATTGTTGGAATATTGAAGATCTCAACTCTGATAATTGGAGCGACCGAATTATTCAATCATCCGGTGATTGGGCCTATCCATCTGCCAATGAAATTTATCTTTCTGGATTGGGAGAAAAGATTGCTCCCAAATATTTAGAAGTATCATTTTCAAATAATTGTAATTTTAAATGTAGCTATTGCTCTCCGATTCATTCAAATCTTTGGCACGACGAGATTCAAAAAATGGGTCACTATCCAGTTAAGACGCTTCATAAAATGCCATCTCAAATATATTCGGAGGAAGAAAATCCATATATTGAAGCATTTAATAAATGGTGGCCAGATTTAAGTAAGAGTTTAAAGGTGTTTAGAATCACCGGAGGCGAGCCACTGCTATCCAAGCATACTTGGATGATCTTAGACGATATTGAAAAAAATCCGCTGCCGGATCTGACGCTTTCTTTGAATAGTAACTTAGGGGTGAGCGATATACTTATTGATCAATTGATTTTAAAACTAAAGAGACTTATAGAAACAAAGTCTATTAAGCGCTGTACTTTATTTACTAGTATCGAAGCGACAGGCGAACAGGCCGAGTATATTCGACATGGTATGAACTATCAAAAATTTATTTCAAATATTCAAAAAATATTAAGAGAAATACCCGAGATAAGAATTAGCATTATGGCAACATTTTGTGCGTTGAGTGTTTTTTCATTCAAAGACTTATTGAAAACTATTTTAGAAATCCGCAATCAATATGCGAGCGATTTCAATAAGTTTCAGCGTTTGGGCATATCAACAAACTATTTACGCTTTCCAGACCATTTATCTGTACATGTCTTGAATGAAGAAGCGATCAAATTTTTTGATGAAATTTCTGATTTTTTCAAAAAAAATCAGTTTGATTCAGAAAAATATGTGATCGGATTTAATCGTCAAGAGATAGCCCAGTTTGAAAACGTCAAGCAATGGTTTAAACACGGAAGTCCTTCCTCGCAAAAAAACCAGCTAAAGACTGACTTTAAAAACTACTTTCAAGAATATGATCGTCGTAGGGGAACTAGTTTATATAAAACTTTTAAAGATTTAATTAATTACATATGAGGTTTTTAACGTGAGTCCAACTTTAGCTGCAATTTCATTTTACGTGGATCAATTTTATAGATATCCACTGACTCAAGAACTGGCTTTCACAACTATTCGAGACAGTTTGAGTACTGGTCAAATGAAGTCGAAAGTGGGCATAGTTAACTTTTGTAAAAACCAAAAAATTCGATCCGAAAAGGCTGTTTTCGTAGCGCATTGGCATAGTCTGCTGGCTCTCATGATGCATAATGAAGGTATAGTACAAACTGCTATGGGTGTTGAAAAGTCGCAATTGTGGTCAGATTTTAGTAATTATTTGAATCGTGACTGGTCATGGAAAGGTGAGAACTCTGATATAATAGATTTTAAAATACCACCAGATACTGATTTAGTTGTAAATACAAGTTGTGAACATATGAGCGCTTTATGGCTCAAACAAATTCCAAAGGGCTGTAGAGTTTTACTTCAATCAACTAATTTTGAGCACTTAGAGCACATTAATAAAAAGGAAAGTTTAGAGGATTTTAAAACTTCATTAGTTGATATCGATATTACGTCGATGTTAGAGATTAATTGTGACGTATATAGTCGTTACACCGTTTTTGGAATCAAAAAATAGAGTTTTTTCTTGTTCTGTTTCGCGCGACAAGTTCAAATTAGTATATGGGCTTAAACTACGAAAGTTATCCGGGGCTATATTTAACTAAAAATCAAGATGGAAATCTTTGGATTCAGTTTGATCATGAAAAAGAAACTAATCCTTTTTCGCGCAAGCTCACGGTAGCGATCATTCAATTAGCTCAGCAAATCGAAACAGATGAATCTATTAAATCTTTGGTACTGACGGGGGGGCTCGGTCGCTCGTTCTGTGCAGGCGGTGATTTTAATGACGTTTCTCGCCTTAAAGAAAAAGAAGAAACTCGATTATACTTGTACGAAATTATCGATTTGTATCAAGCGATTTTAAAAATCAGTAAGCCGGTGATTTCTCTGATTGATCATTATGCCATCGGCCAAGGTTTACAAGTCGCTTTGATGACAGATTACAGAATTGCAACTGATAGAGCACAAGTTTCCATGCCAGAACTTAAAAATGGAGTCGCTTGTCCGCTGGGGGCGACCATTCTTGAAAACTATTTTGGACACGGTCAAATGTTAGAAGACGTAGTGGGTTGTTCCATGATGTCCGCAGAAGTGGCACTAGAAAAAAAATATTTCAATAAGATCTGCAAACCAGAGTTACTTTTAACTGAAGGCGAAGAGTTCATTAAAAATTTAAATTCTTATCCACTCGTACCCTTCAGAACAACAAAAAAAATATATAATCAAAAGCTCTATCAAGCACTTGAAGATGTTCGCTACGAAGCAGGCGAGGCGCATATTGCTACGATGCAAGCACAAACAGCTCAAAAACACTTCAATAAAATTTTAGGTAAGTAAAATGTCGGATCATAAAAAAATTCTATCCGACATCATTTGTAAAGTTATTAAAAAGAATATCGAAATTAACGAACAGATGAGCTTAAAGCAGGATTTGAAAATCGATTCGGTGAATTTAGTTCAGCTTTCTATTGAAATTCATGAAAAATTTGGCGTAGATCTTGGTGAAAAAGTAGATCAAGGTTTCTCTGTTAGCACAGTTAAAGATTTATTATTATGTCTGGAATGAATGTTTATATTGTGAATACAAATTCACGAATTGATGGATTTGAGTCTCGAGTTTGTCAATTAGCTTTGGGCGATGAGTCTATTTCACAAAGAATAGCTAGGCAACTCACGCAATCCAACATCAATTATCAAAAAATATCGTCTGATCAAAATCTCGACTTAGAAGGTAAAATAATCTTTTTTGACGATACTGTTTATTCTGATACGTTGGTTAAGTATATTCTTAAAAATAATTTAAAGTATTCAATCACCGAAAGAACTCAGATCAATCAGGCCTGGAATTCCAGTTTTTGCAAATGGGGACAAGAAATATGGGAAAACTTACCATTTAAATCTTTTGGACCAGTCCTAGAAAATAAACCAATTATAGTGATAGATCTGAACTTACCCGAAAAAATATATGGTACAGATCGATTTGTTGCGGCAGCTCCTGAATTTTTCTATCAAAAAATATCTGATTGGCCAGATTTATTAAAAGCACAAAGCTTGTGTGCGCGAGAACTTTCGGGAATCAATGCCAAAAAGCTAAAACCATTTTTTTCAGATCAGTTTATACTGCGACTTTCAGAAAATTCGTTTTTCAGAAAATTTTCAAACAAAATTGGAAAAAATTGTCGTATTCATCCCACAGCGATCATCGAGGGCTCTTGCTTGGGAGATAATGTAGAAATTGGGCCCTATTGCTTTATTCGAGCCAGCACAATAGGGTCGGATACGACTGTGCGCGAGCATTCGTCGATCAAAATGTCGACTATCGGCGCAGGATCTTATATTTTGCCATGTGATATTCTAAATAGTTATCTGGGTGAACAGACCTGCATAACAACAAGTATTTTATTTCATACAGTCATTGGATCAGGAACGTTTCTGGGCGGGGCAGTTGGATTTGCAGATTTAAATGCGAATCGATCATTCATACAATTAGATCAATCCCATGGTAATAAAACTGAGTCTGATCAAATTTTCCTGGGCAGTATGGTTGCCGAAAATTGTTTTATTGGTGCAGGACTATTATTCCATTCTGGCCAACGGATTGCCCACTCAACAACAATTCTTAATCAAAACATGATTCAAAAATCTGACTTTAAATCCGGTCGCACATATGTAGCTCGATCTGATAAATTAATTTCAATTCCGCAGCAATTTATTGAAAGAAATAAATGAGTTTTATACAGCACATTCCAAATAATTCAAAAATAGCAATATCAACACTGACAGAACACATAACTTTCAGTCAGTTACACGAAAAAATTCAAAGTACGATTCAATACTATGAAAACATATCTGAGCGATCCGTTGTTTGGATAGATTGTAAAAATACGATTCAAACATTGATTTTATTTATATCTTTTTGGGAAAAAAATTGTTGTGTTGTTCCAATTGATCCTCAAATGACATTATCTGAAATACAGACATTACATAAAATAATTGCGCCGAATTTGATTGTGAATCAAACAGAAGGCGGAAATCTCAGTCAAATTTCTACGACAGATTTGACCAATTCAGATATTCTCGATGCGAACACTGTCCAGTTAAGCTCTGGATCTACAGGTGAGCCGAAAATTATTTTAATTAGTAATAAAGCGATCATTTATCGCGCTATTTCAAATTTTCGTCATCTAGCCCTCAATGAAACAGATAAAACACTTTGCTCAGTCCCACTTAGCCACTCTCATGGTATTGATTGTTTGGCACTGCCCTCTTTGTTTTCCGGAGGAACCCTTTATATTACAGACCCACAAACTTCTTTTCCGAATCGAATACTGGATTGGATAGAGAAATATGGAATTACATTTTTTAGCTCGATTCCACAAATGTACAATTACTTTAATCAAATTTATTCACAAAGTTATCAACAAAAAAAATGGAACTTATCGACCTTAAGATATCCATTTTGTGGAAGTGCGGCATTGTCTTTGGAAACAGCTAAACAATTTAACAAAAACTTCAATCTAAAATTAAATCAAGGTTATGGCTTGGCTGAAATTGGAGTCATTTGTGTTAATCTCAAAGCTGATTCTGATAAATATGATTCGATAGGTGAACCGATACCGGGAATTGACTGGAAACTCTCGGCAGATTCTGAACTGTGGGTTCGTTCAAAGGCATTATTTAGCGGTTACTATCGTAAAAAAGAGGAAACTGAACAAAGGATGACGGTTGACGGTTACTTGATGACCGAAGATTTAATCAATGTCAGCCAAGAATTCCTATATATAGTAGGCCGTAAAAATGATTTTATTAACGTCATGGGGAAAAAAGTTTATCCGAAAGAAATAGAGGATCAACTGGCATCTATGGGGGGATTAGCTGATTATTGTGTTACAAGTGAACCTGATCCAGAGCGAGGTCAGGTTCCTGTTCTGCATTTAGTGCAGAGCCATCTGGATACAGAAATGACTGAAAAGAAAATATTTGAATACTTAACAAATCACATGGAACAATTCAAGATCCCTAAAAAAATAAAATGGCATGCCTCTTTCCCCAAAAGCCCTCTCGGAAAAGTGATTAAATCGAAGCTATGAGTTTTTTATATATTTTAAATAAGACAACAAATAAAGTCATTGTAGATACAAAAGCATTGAGCCATTTAATTTGTCCTTATGATGTCGATGTCGAAATTTATTCAAACAAGCAACACGCTCTTTATTTCAATGATTTGTCAGAGTTTAAAAACCAAAAACTAAAAACACCCAAAAATCATAAAAGCGAACCTCAAGCCGCTTGGTTGAATATTGATTTGGTCGATCATCAGACAGTATTCGAGACGGATCCGATGGGACAAGTTCCTTTGTGGTATGTTGAAAATGAAAAATTCATAGCAGTTACATCCGAACAGAAATCATTCAGCTCAATAAAAGATTTTAAATTCGATACAAAAGAAGATACCGATTATCTTGAAGTAAAAGCGCATCATCGAATTGAATTCGATTTCAAAAACATATCCAGAGTCTCTCCGGGTAGTCGCTTAGTTATATCGGTTCTTAATTTCGAAATATCTTGTCAGACTCATCAAATGCCTTGGGATCAGGATCATGAAAAAACGGATATGACCACGGAAGAGGCTCAAGACTTGCTGTATTCTGCTTTGTTAAAATCAGCGAGTACTATTCCAACAGACCATGCGGCTGCTTTTCTATCCGGTGGAATTGATTCTTCTGTTGCAACGGCTCTTTGTCCGCAAGCAGATATAACGTATAATCTAAAGACATCGATTGGTAGTGAAGAGGCCGAATCCAAAGAAACAGCCAACTTTTTAAAGCGCGAGTCCGAGACGATAATTTTCAATCAACAAAATATTATTCAATATTTTTCTGAAGCTGTGTTCTGTAACGAAATTTATGACGGATTAACAGCAGAAATCATTTTACAGATGATTTCACTGATTCAAAATGTACCAAATCATAAAGCAAATTTCATTTCGGGTTATGGGGCTGATTTGCTATTTGGCGGAATGTTAGGACATAAAGAATATTTGTATGTTACAGGTGTCAAAGATACACAAAGTCTTTTGAATCGCACTTTTTGGTCTAAAGAGATGTCACCATTTTATTACTGGAAAGAACGAAAAAGAATGTTTCATTTGTATTGGCATCCAGAAGTGATTCAGGCCGCACTGAAAATTCCATTAATGCTGCAGCAGCAAGCTGCAGGCACTGAAAAATACATCCTTCGAAGTCTGGCAGTTCGATTTAATTTACTAACACAGCCGCTGGCGTTTCGAACAAAAACGGGTATGACAAATGGAACTCAGATGCACGTTTTATTATCGCAGGCTTTGCAATTACCGAATGAATATAGTTTTGATCTGAAGACCAAAATAGCTTTAGAAAAATTTCATCAGCTATTTAGCAATAAAACCTGAATAAAAAGCTTCGGCTCTTTCTCTGATTGCAGTCAATGGTTGGTCGTACTGATCCAGTTTTAATTGATCCAAACTCTTAGGCAAGTCTGCTATCTTTGGATAAAACCATTGATCTTCTAGAATTTGATTTTTTGTCATAAACAAAGAGGCTTTTTTGACTAGATACGGAAAGTATTTCATCCAAGTCATCGGCTGAATATAAACAAAAGCATGAATTCTCGTTTTGTTTTGTCCGACAGGAGTTAAGAAAAAAAAGGTCATATTTTTTTCAATGACTTTTTCTTGTGTTTTTCGATCAATCCACTCTGAGTAGTAACGCATATGCATGGGCTTGACATAAGTTTTCCAGTCAATGACCCAGTCAATAGTTCTATTCTTTTTAAAACCATAGAATATAAAATTCTTTTTCTGATTTGTCTTATACTTGATATGGATAAAATCTTCTAGTCGTTCCCAAGAAAATGAAACTTCGGACAAATCACTTGATTCTGGCCCTAAGAATCGATGCACATAAGGGGTATGCGAGCCTTCGTTAAAATTATCGACCACGACATGAAAAGGGGCGTCCAGTAAGACATCCAGCGATCCAGAAAAAATAAAATGATCTGGCACTTCGCTGAAAAAATTTCGTGGGTCAGTTGTCCAAAGGTAATTTCCGAAAACATATAATTCTTGTTTTACAGAATTAGATTTACCATGATAAGGACAGGTCATGGAGTTGTTATCATAGGTTTTACTATGGCATAACTTCATACCGCGATGTTGACAACGATCTTCAGCCATATAGTATTTTGAATTAAATTTGAAAATAGTTTTAAACTCATTTCCTATTTGAAAAGAAACGGGTTTTTTTAATTCTTTGATATGAATGAGCGGCGAATTATAATCAAAAAGGCTCACGTTTGACTCTTTTCCAAAAATTGAAGAATAAAATCCGAAACTTTATCTGATTGAACTAAGCCTGTTATGTTACCTGTATTTAGTAAATCAGACAAATCGGTTTTATGAGTTTGTTGGCTAGTCTTCCACTCAGCATAGCTTTTCGGATTCTGCTTAGCTAGTTTTTCGATAGCCTCATCACTCATAGCCCCCATTTTTGATCCGGTTAAGGCATATAGTCCCATTGATTTATTGACTGTAGGAAACGCTAACAATCCACTTCCCCCAAAGCATCTACCTGCGATGAGTCCAATTTTAGGAAAAGGATAATCAATCATAAGCTCAATCAACTTTAACGTTTTCATGATTACGTTTTGATTGCTATTTTTTTCTCGCGGATCGCCACCAGGACTGTCGGTCACTGCAAGCAAAGGGAGTTTCAAAGCTTTAAATAAATTCATTGCCTCGATATATTTTTCGATCGTATTGACGGAAATTGTATTCGTCGAATGATCCAGTGGATTAATTAGAATCCCAAAATTCATATTATTTTTTTGTGCTAAATAGCACAATCCTGAATAGGAATAAAAAGGGAAAAGCTCACTGGTTCTATCAGCTAGTTGTTGCATGATATTTTCGAATCGGGGGCTATTGTAATTTGAGTATATCCCGGACTCGGAATTTAAATTGCCATGAAAAGCAGTTGAGCTGATGTCGTGTAAAGTGTTTCCCGCCAAGAAATCAATAATATTTAAAATTCTCTTCAAAGAATTATCCAGATCCGAATAAATTTCTTGAATAAAGAGGTGTCTTTCAATTTGATGCTCTGCCGATGCGTATTTATAAAAATTTGTATCTTTACCAAAAAACTGAGAAATAACCTGCGGGCCTGTTAAATTTAATAGAGATTTCTCTCCGCTTACAATTCGTAGCTGTGCTTGACCAAAAAAGAGGGCTCCGGCTCCCAAGCAAAGCTCATGTGCAAATGCAAAATAGGGACGCTTCTTTCTGATTGAAAACAGGCGTGGCAGGATGCCCCAAATCGAATTAAACATAACCCGAGTTTGAGTCAGTCGTACTCCTGCGCTGGATATTCCAAATACAAGCGGGTCAGATGAATCGTCAATATCTAGAAAGTCCAAAAATGCATGCAGATAGGCCAAGTTTTCATTTGAAAAGGTGCCGCCGCGAATATTTGGATTCATCAAAATTAAATAAAAACGAGTCTGATCTTTCGATATTTGAAAAGCTGTAAGACCATCAAAGGCGTCAGTCAGTATATTGTCAAAATAGGATATTGAATATTTTTCGGACAGAATTTTTTTTAAAACTTCAGAACTGAAAATGTTTTTTCCAGATACCAGATCTAGTTGGCTTAATTCAAACGATTTAAACATACAAACTAATTCATTCCCAGCGGATGATTTTTTTTAACGATAAAGCTGATATTTCTGCCTGATTTGTCTTTATCTCTTCGATAGGAATGAAATTTTGGATTTTTCAAAGTGTCTTCTGTGGCGAAGAGCTGTTTCTTTACGTGTATTGAAGATATTTGTGACTGAACAATTTTTAATAAATCAATATAATACGATTCGCCGATTTTTTTGAAAATATGATTGTCAGTATCAAAACAACTTTGCTCTAGAAGTAATTTCACGTCTTCTTGCACTTCAAAGCTATCTTGTAAAATGTGCGGCCCCCAGAATACATTTATGTTTTTCCATCCAAGGCTATTCAGACTTTTTTGAAGAATTTTGTTTTGAACACCACGCCAGCCAGCATGAACAGCCAGTATATCGTTCGTTTCAATATTGACTATTAAGATAGGAATACAATCCGCTGTTTTGATATACAGTGCAGTATTTTCCTGCTCGGTCCAGTGCGCATCGCCTTCACATAAAATACTTTTATTCGTTGTGTGAATAAGTATGTCTGAGTGAGTTTGTTTGATTTCTTTGAAAGTGTATTGTGGGTAATTATTTTTTAAAATATCCAGAGACGCCTTTTGGTTTCCAAAAAAACACAGATGTGTGTCAGATTCGAATTTAAACCCGATCTCTGTTTCCTTGAACATAAAATTGAAACCCCCAAGAACTGATCCGCGCCAGATCTGATTCTGGCCACGAGACTTTAAAAATCATATTATCTCGAGTTTTAGGATGAGTAAAACCTAATTCAGCTGCGTGAAGGTAAAAGCGATTTAAATTTTGTTCTTTGGTGCTTTTGGTCGAATATCCATAAGTAACATCACCTACTAAAGGCAATCCAAGCTCTGACATATGAATACGAATTTGATGCGTTCGACCTGTTTCTAGCTTTAATCGCAAAAGATGTTTATTTTGAGCAGATTCGATCACTTCATAATGTGTGACGGCCCACTTTCCAACCGAGCTTTCAAATTGAGGGTCACGAATAATTTGATTGTTCTGACGTAAAGAGCAATATTTTTTTCGATCGTGAGGGTGTCTGGCTAAAAAGGAACGGATCGTTCCTTGGGTCGATGTTTTCTTTCCCTCTGCAATAGCATAATAAATTCGATGTGTTGTTTTTTCTTTAAATTGTTCTGCCAATATATCGTGTGCAACATCATTTTTTGCAATAACAAGTAAGCCACTTGTTTCTTTATCGATTCTATGAACTATTCCAGGTCGTAATTCGTTTTTAACGGACAGTTGTTGTGTATGATTTAAAAGTGCATTGACCAAAGTGTCTTGTTCATGGCCAGCGGCAGGATGGACAACCAGTCCCGCAGGCTTGTTCACAACAATTATGTCGTTATCTTCAAAGATAATATCCAGTTTGAAATTATATGGAACTAAGCCGACGTTTACTTTCTCTGGAATGATGACCATGACAAGATCATTTTCTTTAACAACAAGTGAGCTTTTAGCTATTTTTCCATTCACTGTGACTTCATTTTTATCAATCATATTTTGTGCGAATGAACGAGTTGGAACAAAATCTTTCAATTCGGCAACAGCCGAAAGCCATTTGTCTAATCGAATATTCGAATCTTCGGGGCGAACAGTAAATGTGAGTTGATTACTTTTGTTCAAGCTTTTGCTTATAAAGTTTCATATAAGACTCGGCAACTTCTTTGTCGTTAAGCCCGAGGGTTTTGGCCATCTGAGTAATGTATCCACGAACAAAAACAGGCGCGGGTAAGTTGTTTGAGTCCATATTTTCCAAGGCTTTAAGATACCAGGGATTTACTTTTGTTTTTTCATGTAGCGAATCGATTGAAATTTTTCGGTATTCACGAACTTTTTGTAAAAATGAACCATCCCACTCTTTGCATCCAGCGATTTCGTTTTCAAAAGCGTCATCTTTTTTAAATTCAACGACAGGCTCTGGTTGAACGCTTGTAACGGCAGGAGTGTTGTTGTCAAAAAGCTTTTCAATTTTTTGCGAAACAGTCGTATTCGAGGCTGTCTTAATAGCAGACAAAGATAATTCTTCAGGTGAAAAAGTTTTGGCCTGCATACGTTTTTCATAGATATTTCTATAGCTTTGGTTACCAAGTACCTGGTAAGCCTCTTCGATCATATTACGTAAAGAATCTGCTTCTTCCTTCGAAAATACGGAATACAGAGCTATATTTTGTGGAGAGTATGTTCTTTTCGCTTTTTCATAAGCAATAAGAATGTCATGCTGAGTCGCCGTTGGGCTAACTTCGAGAATTTCATAATAGTTGTGACGATTTTCTGTACTCATCTGTCATACATGATAAAACTTGCAGCAATCTTGAATCAAGAGAAATTTAAAGAGGTAAGTATTTAATTCCTAACATATTTTCTTCCGCCTCAGAAGCGCGCAAATATTGTGGAAAAACATCGTGCCATTTTGAAAATTCTGAATTTATAATTTTTTTGCTTGAAATTTCAGCCATTATTCTAGCTGTTGGAAAGTCTAAATTTGAAGCAGTTAATGTATCAGGTCTTAAAATAAACTGAGAAAAGTTTTGATCAAGATAATTCTGATAGTCCTTGTATCCATCGCCAACCACGAATGTTTGTGCCGTCAGATAAGTTCCTAAATTTTGAACGCGAACCACTTGAGGCTCTTGGATGGTTTTAAGCTCAGAGTTTTCGATTTTGAATTGGGCTAAATAAACCATATTTTTATAGGCATTAATCATCGTAGTAATATGAGGACATGTCATTGGGGATGTCGATGAATCATTGCGTATATGATTGTAGGCTTGCATTGCGAGCGTGTTCAGAGAATTGATGCCAACCACAGGTTTATTGTAAATATAGGCCAGTGTTTTAATGGTGTTTAAAGCAATCCGGATTCCCGTGAAGCTGCCGGGCCCTAATCCTGTAACAAACACATCTATATCAGAGAGCTGCAGCTGAGAATCGTTTAAACATTTTTGAATAAAAATATTTAAAGTATCTGAATGAGAGCCTTGGCGCATGGATTCTTGGTAGAAAATTTGGCCATCTTTTCTGAGGATGGCCACGCTGCCAAGTAAGGTGCTAGTTTCACAAATCAGTAAATTCATTAGAATAAAAACTTAGTGATGTCGTTGAATAGTGCTAAAAACATTAATCCCATCAGTAATGCAAATCCGACCTGGTGAGCTATTTCAAGTTTTTTACCAGTTAAAGGCGAGCCTTTAATGATTTCGATGACATAAAACACCAAGTGACCACCATCTAATACGGGAACAGGTAGTAAATTTAAAATAAATAAACTGATCGAAAGAATTCCCATCGTCATTAAAAACGATTGCAGACCCATCTGGTAAGAATCCTTTGCCGCTTTTCCAATTGAAATCATTCCGCCAATGTTTTTATGGGATACTTCGCCCTGGAAGAGTTTAACAAATGACATAATTGTCATTGTCGAAATATCCATGGATCGATTCCAACCCTTTGCGATCGCTTGAAAAATATTATCTGCTGAAACAAAAATTGTTTCAGGTTGAGCAATATTCACCATCGATACAATTCCAACTGTGTATCTGCGATCTTCTTTACCCTGTAAAGTCATTTGAGAAGTCATTTGAGGAGTGATTTTTTTAATGATCTCAGCTCCATCACGCAAAACAACCATCGTAACGGCGTCTTTACCATCATAAGATTTGATCTGATTTAAGACTTGATCCCAAGCGGATATTTTTTCTTGATTGATTGAAATAATCTTATCGTACTTTTGTAAACCGGCTCTGTCTGCGGGAGAGTCCTTCACAACTTGATCTAAATATAAATCGGGATGTTCAATTCCAAATTCTTCAATACTTGCGATATTTGTATTTTCAGGGATTTGAACCTGCAAAGTTATTTTTTCTTTTTTATCAGATCCAGAAATAACTCGATCAACCTCAACAGTTTGGCCTGTTTTTTCTAACAGTGAATTGAGCGATGCCCAGCCAGTTGCTTTTTTAGATCCGATTTTAAGAATTTCATCACCAGTTTTAAAACCCACTCTTTGTGCAAATGAGTCGGCTTTGACTCCAACAAGTGTGCCTTTTGCGTACGGCAATAAGCCTTCTATATTTCCAATGGATTTACGCAAAGTAAAAGGATTTGGATTCGCCATCCCAGAAACTTCGACTTCAATATTTCTTTCGCTTTGCTGATCTTGTTGAACAGTCAGGTTTATTTTTTTATTAATATTTTCGTTTAATAAATTTTGAAAATCTTCGTAAGTTTTGATTGCAACATTATTTACTTTTAAAACTTTGTCTTGAGAAAGCAGTCCGACTTTTTCCGCAATGGAGCCTGGTTGTATTTCAGCAACGCGCGCCGAGCGAACTTCTTCGCCTTTGTAAAAAATTAATCCAAATACGAAAACAGCAAAAACTAAATTCATCAAAGGACCCGCTAAAACAATCGCGATTCTTTGCCAAACTGTTTTGTGTGTGAAGGAAACTGATTTGAGTTCTTCGGGGATATCTTCGGCACCTTGCTCACCATACATTTTTACATATCCGCCCAGTGGAATGAGTGATATGCAATAGGTCGTGTCGCCTCTTTTAAAGCTCAGGATTTTTTTGCCAAAACCCAGCGAAAAAACCTCAACACGAACTCCACAAAGTCTTGCAACTGCAAAGTGGCCAAGTTCGTGAACAAATACTAAGACGCCAAGTAGGATTGTAAATGGAACCAGATTTTCAATAACGGTATTTAATATATTTGCTAAATTCATAGTAACTCATTTTAAACTTTGTTACCGAATTTAACTACTAGAATTCACTGGATCTGACTCAGATCAAAACATTCAAGACTCGACTAAAGACTATAGAGCGTTGCAGCTAAATAAAATAAAGGTGCAGCTAGCAATACACCATCCATGCGGTCTAAAATGCCTCCATGACCTGGCATAATTGAACCCGAATCTTTGACTCCAGAAACACGTTTGACCAATGATTCGAAAAAGTCACCAATTTGTCCTAACGCTCCACCCAGCAATCCACAAAATACAAATACCCAAATAGGCGTATTTGTTAAAAGCAGTGAAAATAAAAGCGCTGTTAAACATGAAAACGTCAAGCCACCAATAGCACCTTCAAGGCTTTTTTTCGGAGACAGTAACGGAGCAATTCGAGTTTTTCCAAACTTTACTCCGAATAAATAAGCTCCAATATCGCCAGAAAATACAACAGCTAGCAAACAGAAAAACCATTCCATTCCATTATTCGTATGCGTAATCCAAACAATACAAGCCGGTAAATAACAGCAATACAGCAATCCCGTTGTACATTTCGTGACAAAGGTTAATACATGATCGATGGATGTAAATTTTTTGTGTAAAGCAATTCCGTAAACAACAGTAGCCACAAAGCTCAGAATGACAAATACGCCGGACAAAGATTTATAAAGAGGGTGTGTAATAATTAAAAATGTAATCAAACACAAAGCTACAAAAAAAGTTTTTGAGTAAACGGGGTAGTTCGAACTAAAAAACATTCTAGCCATTTCGAAAGACCCACGAAACACTACCAGAATAGCCAAAACATAAATGCCAGTCTCTTGCCAGAAGTAAATAGCACAAAACAATAAAACTAAAGCAACTGCTGCAGAAAAAATTCTAGACGTTAAATTCGACATTGATTTTACCAAATCGGCGCTGACGTGTTGAAAAGTATGAAATAGATTTGTGGAAGTCATCTAATGTAAAGTCAGGCCATAAAACATCAGTGAAATAAAGCTCGCTATAAGCCGCTTGCCACATCAAAAAATTAGACAGTCTGGATTCGCCACTGGTTCTGATAATTAAATCAGGATCAGGAACAGCCGACGTCATTAATTGCGATTGAATCAAATCTTCATTAATATTTTTTGGATCAAGCTGGCCGCTTTTAACAAGTTCAGCTATTTTTTGTGTTGCTAAAGTAATTTCTTGGCGGGATCCATAGCTGAGCGCGAAGCAAACGTGTAAACCTGTGCAGGCAGAAGTTTTTTTAATTGAACTTTCGACTTGAGCTCTTACTTTTGCAGGTAAGCGAGACATATCGCCAATTACCGAAAAACGGACATTTTCTTTGACTAAGTTTTCTGTTTCTTTGATCAAATATCTTTCCAGCAAACGCATTAAAAAACCAACTTCGTCTTGAGGACGAAACCAGTTTTCTGTGCTGAATGCATAAAGTGTTAAATATTTGATTCCACAGCGTGAAGATTCTGTAATGATTTTCTTGGCAACACGTGCACCTTTGATATGGCCAAAAGTACGCGGCTTTTTGCGAAGCTGCGCCCAACGGCCATTTCCATCCATAATAATTGCAAGGTGTTGCAAAGAATTTGCAGACATTTAAATCTCGATCTCAATTAAATTGTTAAGATCGATTTTTCTTTTTCGTCTGCGATTTGGTCTACTTTTTTGATGCTATCATCAGTTAATTTCTGAATGTCAGCTTCGCCTTTTTTAGCTTCATCTTCACTGACAGCTTTATCTTTTAAAGCTTTTTTGATTTCTTCGTTACCATCGCGACGAGCTAAACGAATAGCTACACGAGCATCTTCTGCAATTTTCTTAACTTGTTTAGCTAAGTCTTTACGACGCTCTTCTGTTAAATCAGGAACTTTTAAACGAATCACTTTGCCATCATTGATTGGTGCCATACCGATATCTGATTTAACAATTCCAGTTTCAATTTCTTTAAGAATAGAAGCTTCCCAAGGTGCAATTAAGAAAGTTTTTGCATCCGGAGTAGAAACAGAGGCGACTTGAGAAAGGGGAGATAATTGTCCGTAATAATTTACACGAACAGAATCAAGCATTGATACTTGTGCTTTACCTGTACGAACTTTTTTAAGTTCTTCGGTTAAGCCTAAGATCGTTTTTTCCATTTTTGCTTTTGTAGCTGTTTTTGTTTGTTCGATCATTTGAATATCCTCTCTGAAATAAAATTAGTGAACCAGTGTTCCGATATTTTCGCCTTGAATTGCCTTTAAAATATTTCCTGGCTTAGCAAGATCGAAAGTCATAATAGGTAATTTGTTATCCATACATAAACTGATGGCCGTTGAATCCATCACTTGTAATCCCTGCTTCAGAACATCGATATAGCTGATCTTATCGTATTTTGTAGCATCTGCATTTTTAGTCGGGTCTTTGTCGTAAATACCATCGACCTTAGTGGCTTTCATAAGAACCTGTGCATTGATTTCCATGGCACGCAATGAAGCAGCTGTGTCAGTTGTGAAATAAGGATTTCCAGTTCCTGCTCCGAAAATAACAATACGTCCTTTTTCAAGATGGCGAATCGCTTTGCGGCGAATATAAGGTTCTGCAATTTCAGCCATTTCAATTGCAGATTGTACGCGCGTTGGAACGCCTTCTTTTTCCAGAGCATCTTGTAACGCCAAAGCGTTAATACAAGTTGCAAGCATTCCCATATAATCAGAACTTGCGCGATCCATTCCTTGCGCCGATGCTGCTACACCACGAAAAATATTACCACCACCGATGACAAGGCCGATTTGCACACCTGTTTCGTGAGCTGCTTTAACGTCCTGAGCGATTTGTTTAAGGACAGCTGTATTAATTCCCGTACCTTGATTTCCCGCCAACGCTTCGCCGCTCAGTTTTAAAAGAATTCTTTTATAAACAGGTGTTTTCATTAATATGAGCTCCTTGGTGATTGAACCTGATAATCTAGCATTTTATGACACAATATAGAGTTTCAATAAAGAGAAAAATAAGCAAAAAAAAAGAGCCTTTTCAGGCTCTTTTTCGAAGTCAGTTTAGTGACCTTTTGTTTGGGCTGCAACTTCAGCAGCGAAATCGACAACTTTTTTCTCGATTCCGGCACCTAGCTCAAAGCGTGTAAAGCGCTTGATAGTTAACTCGCCGCCAGCTTTTTTAGAAGCTTCTTGCATGTAACCATTGATAGTTAGGTCTGGATTTTTAACGAAAGCTTGATCCATTAAGCAGTTTTCAGCCAAAAACTTACGAATTTGACCTTCAACGATTTTATCAACCATTTCAGGTTTTTTGCCTGATTCAAGATTTTTTTGTTTAAGAATTTCTTTTTCTTTAGCAACAACTTCAGGGCTCATATCAGCTTGTGATAAAGCCATTGGGTTCATCGCAGCAATGTGCAAGCAAACATCAGAAGCAAAAGTTTTAGCATCTGCAGAAGCAGCAGCGGCAGCGTTCGCAGCGCCTACTTCGATCATAACGCCAATTTTACCTTCACCGTGGATATAAGTGTGAACTAAGCCTTCGCCTGTTACTGAGTATTTTTCAGAACGGCGGATAACCAAGTTTTCACCGATAGTCGCAATAGCTTCTTTCAAAGCTTCGCCAACAGTTTTACCAGGTGTTTTTGTGAATGGCTGAGTCAAGATATCGCCAGTCGCATTTGAATTTAATACGTGAGTTAAAACATCACTTACGAAAGCTTTAAAGCCGTCGTTTCTTGAAACGAAATCAGTTTCTGAGTTCACTTCAACAACAGCAGCTACTTTTCCAGAAGTGGCAGCAGTTACTACGCCTTCGGCAGCAACGCGATCAGCTTTTTTAGCAGCCGCAGAAAGTCCTTTTACGCGCAACCATTCAACAGCTGCCTCGAAATCACCTTTTGCTTCTTCTAAAGCTTTTTTGCAATCCATCATACCAGCATTCGTTTTTTCACGAAGCTCTTTT